>CAYXJQ010000030.1:0-15590 GCA_964464985.1 uncultured Pseudomonadales bacterium
TTCTATTTCACAGTTCATTGTTTTTGAAACATTTTTTTTATCAATATGCTTGATTTTTGCCCCGGACATTTTTAGAATATAGTAATTACCTGCCACATCTTTTGGGATGGGTTCGTGCACTACTGCAGTAAATTTCCACCCTAATTTTGCACATATAATAGCAGTGGCTCTAAGATGATTTGATTGGCAGCTACCAGCAGAAACAATTGAATCATAATTATTTTTTTTAGCATTATGAATAATATATTGTAATTTTCTAGCTTTAGTGCCACCCCCAGATAGAAAAAACAAATCGTCTCTTTTGACATATAAATTAATACCTAATTTTTTTGAAAGAATATTCATTTTTTCTAAAGGGGTTGGTACAATATTTATGTGCATCAAACATTCTTTCTGAGTTTGTAGACCACGTAGTTTGAAAACTGATCCTGGGTCTTGTTTAATATATAAAAACCCATTTTTTTATAAATTTTTAAAGCACTATTGTTTTCTCTAACTTCAAGTTCAATAAAATTAAAATTTTTTTCTTTTATATAGTCAAAACACCAACTAAGCATTCTTTTTGCCAAACCACGTTTTCTAAAACCACTCAATACACCAACAGCAGCTATATAGGCTATTTCTTTTTTTGAATCATTGCAATAAAAACTCAAAAAGGCAACTATTTTTGAACTTTTTTTTTCGATTGCTATAAAAATTATTGATTTTTCAAATAATTTTTTTGACCAAAGAGATAAGTTATTTCTTGAACTTAGTTTTGGACGAAAATCATTATCAATTTTTTTTAAAAAAAGCTCTAAATCTTTTTGGTTATAATTTGTTTTTTTTATATTTTTAATCAAAAAATTATTCATTAGAGTTGTTTAAAAAATATTTTTACTTATGATGCCAATTTGATAATTATTGATTTTATAGTTTTAAGGTCTAAGTGTGGATAAATCGGCAAACACAATACCTGCCTAGCAACTTTTTCTGCAACTGGCAAGTTCTCTGGTTTAGCGGATTCAATGCCACTATAACTAGGAAACTGACTAATAAGGGGATAAAAATATCTTCTGCAATATATATTGTTTGTTTTTAATTCCTCATACACCTCATCTCTAGTTTTACCATACTTCTTAGCATCTATTAAGATTGGGAAATAGCTATAATTATGTTTTACACTCTCTGTGTCACTTAAGAAACTAATACCATGCACTTTTTTTAATCCTTCTCTGTATTGCTTAGCAACTTTTTTTCTTTTAACAATATATTCATCAACATATTGCAACTGAATAAGGCCATATGCTGCCTGTAATTCATTCATTTTAGCATTAATTCCAGGGGCTATAACGGTTGTCTCATCAGTAAAACCAAAATTCTTTAAATGATCAATTCGCTCTTTAGTTTTTTTATCTGGACTAATTATCGCTCCACCCTCAATAGTATTAAAAACCTTAGTAGCGTGAAAGCTCAGAATTGAAAGATCTCCAAAATTGAGAATTGATTTATTATTTTGTTTGACTCCAAATGCATGCGCTGCATCATAAATTATTTTTAAGCCATATGTGTCAGCTATTTTTTGCAATTCTGCTATTTTGCAGGGATTACCATATACATGTACCGGCATAATAGCAGTAGTTTGTGGAGTAATAGCTGCTTCTACTTTTTTGGGATCTAAATTAAAGTAGTCTGGTTCTATATCAACAAAAACTGGCTTAATATTGTTCCACCACAAAGAGTGGGTTGTTGCTACAAAACTAAAGGGAGTGGTTATAACCTCTCCAGTTATTTTAAGAGCTTGCAGAGCTGTGATAAGAGCTAAGGTGCCATTGCTAAATACAGATATGTGTTTTATTCCCAAGTATTCAGACAAAGTAGCTTCAAACTCCTTGTGAAAAGGGCCGTTATTGGTAAGGATTTTAGTTTCCCAAATTTTTTTTAAAGAATCAATAAACTTATCTAAGGGTGGTAGGGCGGGTTGGGTGACAAAAATAGGATTGTGTTTTTTATTTGACATATTTTAAGAATATTGACAAACCATTCTCAAGCTTATTAACTGTTTTTACTAATAAGCTTGTCTTTTATTAGTAGTATATACTTGCTTTTATAAGATTTGATTAGTAATTCTTTTTTATTATACAATCTTAGTATTATTATGAACACATATATTAAAAAATACATATTTAACAACAAACAAAATAAAGAGACAAGCTGGGCGCTTATTGCCAAAGCAATTTTTATAGTAAGCGGATTCTTTATTTTATATTTCGTTCCTAATTTTATTGGCATAGACGCATATGGGCAGTTTGCCTTATTTTTTTCTTATTTATCATTATTAGAAATACTTTTTGGATCAATTTTTATAGCTGGAGCAAGAAAAGAAATAACTGAAGATAAGTTTGGAGAAAAGAGCCAAAAGTATTTCGCTCATTCTTTTCTTTTTAGTACCATAAGCTACTTAATTGCTTCAATCATTTTTCTTATCGCTAATCCATACATAACTATAGACATATTAACTTCATATACTTTTCATTTTCTAATCTTAATGGGACTCGTTGTGTTTTGGAATATATTTTCTCAGCTTTTTATTCTTACGCATCGCCTTTTTTATCTAACTCTAATGTATTTAGTTGAATATGGTAGCAAAATTGGATTTATAATTCTTTTTTTCCTTTATAACAATCTAACTTTTGAAACACTACTAGTTTCATTTATAGCAGGATATTCGCTCTCAATGTTTTTTGGATTATATGTAGCAATTAGAAAATATAAAGTTGATAATATTAGCTCACTTTTTCATATTGATAAGAAAATTTCAAAAAAAATACTGAGTAGATCAATGCTTCTAGTTTTGTCTTCTGTATCAATAATTATTCTTTCTAAAGTAGATGCGATTATGATTTCTTTCTTTATGACTGTTACTGATGTCGGATATTATAGTATTGCTGCAGAAGTGGCTAAAAAAGCTTCTGTTGCTTCCATACCCTTTATTATGGGTGTGGTTCCTTTGTTTGTTTCAAGTAAAAACACTCGTTTGCTATATACCCAAACAGTTAAAAAATTATTACTGGTTAATGGAGCTTTGATTGTTGGATTTTTAGTGTTTGGTAGGCTGTTTATTAAACTAATGTATGGAGATGGTTTTGATAGTTCAGTAACTGTTTTATATGTGCTTTCACTGATGCCGCTGCTTATTGCCCTGCAATCACTAGCTCAACAATTACTTATTTTGCGCGATGAAAATAAAGCGGTGCTTCGCTACAGCTTAATCAGCGCGACACTCAACATTATTCTTAATTATATTTTAATCACTAACTTTGGAATTGTTGGTGCAGCCGGAGCTACATTAATTTCCTACCTGGTTTGGTTTGGGTTTAGTGCTAGAAAACTTAGGGAATTAAAAATTATTTAATTGCATCAACATCAAACCAATAAAGCTCTACTCCTGTGTCATCTATTCCTGCGCCGTGTAGTTTTTCAAAATTATCATTAATAAACTCTCTAATGTCATCTCTTATGTGATAGCTTTTGCCTGTCTCCCAAGCTATCCAGCCCTGTTTTGCCTTTAGAGTATCTTCAATAAACTCTTCATATGAGTAATGACCATGGCTAAGCATTGAAATAATATTGGCTTGATCTAGACTGCGAAGATAATAGGTTCTGGGATATTGTAGCAGCAATGTGTATTTATCTACGTCATAGTTATCAACTATGACTTGATAGGCGACTGAGTGTTGTGCTCCACCCTGATGGTGGTAGCGCTCAAAAGAAGTATGAGCTTTTGAAATAAGCAAATATAAACTAAATATTAGCAAAGAGCTAATAGTGAATATTTTTGGCATTTTCTTAAATAGCTCTTTTAGCCCAATTATTGACATAATTGTGCTGATAACAACTAGGTGTGAGGTATAAACAAATGCTGAATATCTGTCCGCAACATAAATAAACCAAATTAAGGTAAAGAGTAAGCTAATTCCCAAGAAAATAAGTTTTTTTTGTTTTTTTATAACTGCACTGAGTGTTGCTAGTCCCACTAGAGTCGTTGTCAGTTGCGTGCTAAAAGGAAAGCTAAAAATATGATCAAAGTACAAGTAATTTCTTCGTTCAAAAAAACTAATAAAATGAGAAAAACGAATACCACTAAAAACAATAAGGAAAAAACCCACAAGTGCAACTAGTGCCAGAGGCGCCAGTAAGCGTAACCGCCGGCGCTGTGCAGGATCAATTAAATATATTGCTAAAACAAATAATAGTACTATTGGTGCAATAATTAAGCTATTGAGATGAACATGATAATTCCAATAGAGTAAAAACAGACTTACTAGAGCGTAGCCCCAATGAATTGGTAACAATTTTTCAATCTTTTTTAGGAAAGTAAATCTATTCACTATTTTTTTTGGTAGGTATGATTCACTAACAGTACGATAGCTGGTATAAAGTAGCAATAAAAAAAGTGGCTGGAGCACTACATACATTCGTGTGTATCTAGATAAACCAATAAATGAGGAGCCTAGCGCTACCAGTCCAGCAACACTTAGCGCACTAACCTTGCTACCTGTAAAATATAGGGCTATTGGATAAGAGAGAATAATCAATAAAGTGCCCCAAATAAGTGAAGGTATGCGTGAAGTTGTTTCTGATATTCCAGCAATACGATAAGTTTGGGCAATCATCCAAGTGTGGGGCCAAGCACGATCATAGTAGCATGCATTGGTTTTTTTTAAACAACTTGGTTTATTGTTAATCCAGTCCCAGCGATAATAATCACCTGTATTAAGATAGCCTGTTGCTGCTCCAATTACTTGAAATTCGTCACCCACAATATCCTTGTTTCCTAATTGATAGGCTCTCATAGCAAAACCAACAAGTACCAATGTTGCCAAGATGATGAGGGGGGCTTTTTTATGCCTAATGATTAGTCTTAATTTGACTACAAGAGGTGACCCTTCTTTTCTATCGGGCAAGATATAAAGGCTGATGACTGATAGTGTAAAAAGAGCAACTGGTATTTTGATATAACTAAAAAGCTTATTGATTATGGGTTGGTCAATTCCCAATGTTAGCATTAACTCTCTAGCAAGAAAGTAAGCAAATATTAGTAGAAAAATTCCACTAGCAACAACACTAATTTTTACTGCATGAGTATGTATTGTTTTTTTAATGAGTTGATATTTTTTGATTAGCAAAATTATTAGCAAAATTATTCCAAATATAGTTAATAAATTTGTGAGTGGAGGAATACTAATTTTTAGCGCCCGCATTGTTAACAATAATCCAAATACCAGCGTGAGATATTGCCAGAATGACTTATGTTTTTTTAGAAATCCAAGTATTGTTTTTATATTTTTATAAAACATCTGCTGGATCCCGTAATTCAAAATTTTCTATAGTGGCTTGATTGTTTTGGTAGTTACTTAGTATGAGGGGAGCAAATTGGTAATCTTGACTGAGTGGTTGTTCTACCACTACTCTCGCGTCCGTCCATGATCTAACTGCATACTCAAGTTCACCCACTTTGACAGAGCCTGATCGCCAAGCCTCACCAAAGTTTTTACCTTCGATAGCTATTAGATCTCCTTGAATACTCCAATTTTTACTAATACTTTTTATTTTAGGAATTGTTTGTAACCAGCTATAATGCTGTTGATATCGCCCATAAACAATAACACTGATTATAAAAAATATTGTAATTATTATTGCTGTTTTAAGCCTAATTTTTTTATCCCAAAGTTTAAAAAGTTGAGCAATGCTAGCAACAATAGCAATGATGCAGATAAGCCAAAGAGATGCTTGTGTGCTAGTGAGTCTGGGAATTATGAACCAATGTTCAGTAAGCAGATATTCAGCTACTGCCCAGCTCCAAAACCATAATGAAATAGTTATGAATGCTAATAGAAGACTAGCTTTTTGCAATAGTGATTGTAGTATTTTAGTTACTTCTTTTATTGAACTCACGGCTAAGCGATTACTGAAGTTCTTTTTTACTTGAATCTTCTTTGATTTCATACAACTTCGGATTATAGCTTCTAATAATTAGATCCATAATTAAACCAGAAATAAACACTTGAACACCAAACAATATAAGAAAAACTGCTACCAGTGGCCACATCCGGGCTCCTATTCCTCTAGCAAAAACAAATTTTTCGATCAGCATCCATATAGCAATAGCAAAACCAATGATAAAACTAACAATTCCCAAACTACCCAGCATATGCAGTGGCCTGGAAGCAAATTTGTGAAAAAACCAAAGAGTTAGCATGTCTAAAAAACCCTTAACTGTTCTTTTCATGTTGTATTTACTCTTACCCCATTGTCGAGCTCGATGCTTGACTGGTAATTCACCAATCTTGAAGCCCCTCCATGATAGAAGAGCTGGAATAAAGCGATGCATTTCTCCTCGCAGGGTCATTCCCTCAAAACAAGCTTTTTTATAAACCCTCAGCGTACATCCTGAATCTTGAACTTGATCACTAATTAAAAAACCACGTAAATATCTCGCTCCCAGTGAAATAAATTTTTTAGCAAAAGCATCGTGTCTATCTTGGCGCCAACCGCAGACAACATCTAAATTATCTTCATAGAGTTTGGTAACTAAAGCTGGAATACTACTAGGATCATTTTGCAAATCAGCATCTAGCGACACCACTAATTCTCCCCTAGCTTCTTTAAAACCGGCATCTAAAGCGGCTGTTTGACCACTATTTTGTCTTAGAGTGATAACCCTCACTGGTTTTAAACTTTTTAAAACTTCTGGACTCTGATCGGTACTGCCATCATCAACCATAATAATTTCAAAATCATTGGGCTTTTTTTTATAAATTTGGCAAAGTTTTTTAATTACTTCCATCAATTCTTGATGGAGTTGTTTAAGGTTACCAGCTTCGTTATATAAGGGAATGACAAAAGAAAGATACATAATCCTTACATTTTAGCAAACTTTTGGCCTTTTGCTTAGCCTGATAAAATCTTTTGAGTTAGTGGATTATAAGCGCTCGACTTTGTACCAGTCGATTAATTGTTTTAAACCATCTTCAAAACTGGTTTTGGGTTGAAAATTAAGTAATTTTTGCGCCTTACTAATATCAGCATAGGTACGTTTAACATCACCAGCTTGCATAGCTAGCTGATTAATTTTCATCTTTTTTGCAGTTAGTTTTTCTAGCAAAGCAATAAACTGGTTGAGCGAGACTGGTTGATTGTTGCCTAAATTAATAATTTCAAAAGGTCTGTGTAAATGTGTGGCTGCCACTACTCCGGCAACAATGTCGTCAATATAGGTGTAGTCACGCTCACTACTACCATCACCAAACTTATTAATCACCTTACCCTTTAAAATCGCTTCAGTGAAAAGATAAGGTGCCATATCTGGACGACCCCAGGGACCATAAACAGTGAAAAAACGCAAGCAAGTGCAGTTTAATTTGTATAAATGACTATAGGTGTAACAAAGCATTTCGCCAGCCTTTTTTGTAGCCGCATAGGGGCTGATGGGTTTATTTACGGGATCGCTTTCAGAGAAAGGTACTTTTTCTTGATTGCCATAAACTGAACTGCTAGAAGCAAAAACAAAATCTTTAATTTGATTTTGCCTAGCCAATTCTAATAGATTGAGCGTGCCACCCACATTAACTTCTTGATAAAGCAGTGGTTTCTGTATTGAAGGACGAACTCCGGCTCGGGCAGCCAGATGAATTATTAGATCTATTTTATTGTCTTTGAAAATTTCTTCTAGTTTAGCGAAATCACGAATATCGGTTTTGAAAAATTGAAAATTAGTAAATTTTTTTAAACGCTCAAGATTATCCTTTTTCCATTGGGGATTGTAATAGTCATTTAAATCATCGATGCCAATTACTGTTTCACCACTCTTGAGCAGGGTCAATGCAGTATGAGAAGCAATAAATCCAGCAGCACCTGTTAGTAAAATTGTTCTTGCCATCTCCCTCTATTTTACATTCCTTAGTCAAAAAATGGAATTTAAATTTTTAGCTGTGAATTATTTTTTATACCACTGATAAGTCTTTTTTAATCCGCTTTTAAAATCTGTTTTATATTCCCACCCCAGCTTTTTTAACTTACTAACATCTAATAACTTTCTGGGGATTCCGTCTGGTTTCTTAGTATTCCAATAAATTTCACCCTTGTATCCAACAATTTCCTTGATCATTTCCGCTAACTCTTTAATTGTGCAATCTTCTCCAGTTCCAATATTAATAATTTCCGAACCATCATAATTATTCATCAAAAAAACTACTGCCGAAGCTAGATCATCAACAAATAAAAATTCTCTCCTTGGCTTGCCTGTGCCCCAGACTTCTACTGTCGGTGAATTATTAATTTTTGCTTCATGAAATTTTCTAATTAATGAGGGTAGAACATGAGCACTTTCTAAATCAAAATTGTCGTTTATGCCATAAAGATTAGTCGGCATTACTGAAATAAAATTGGTTTTATATTGCTGGTTGTAGCTTTGACACATTTTAATGCCGGCTATCTTAGCGATGGCGTAAGCATCATTGCTTTCTTCAAGTGGCCCAGTCATAAAGTATTCTTCTTTGATTGGTTGTGGGCATTGACGAGGATAAATACAAGAAGAACCCAAAAACAACAACTTTTTTACTCCGAATCTATAGGCACTATTGATAAGATTATTTTGTACTTGAAGGTTTTGATAAATAAAATCCGCCTTTTGCTGAAGATTAGCCCAAATCCCCCCAACTTTAGCTGCTGCACAAAAAACATATTCAGGCTTTTCTTTTTTGAAAAAATTCTCAGTTGCAAGCTGATTCATTAAATCCAAATCTTTTCTGCATCTCATCAGAATGTTTGTATAACCCTGTTTCTCAAGCTCTCTAACGATGGCACTACCAACCAGTCCGCGATGACCAGCAACATAGATCTTGGAATTTTTTTTCATAAAGCTGTTATTCGCGATATCGAATAAAAATAGTCAGAATTGACATTGGTATTTAGTATAACACCTAAAAATTGGCCCTGCTGGTAAATTTTTGCGAGCGCTCTTAAAATAGCCGAATATTCTTGTATAATGACTAGCATGGCAAGCAAGGTTTTAATAGTTGGCGCTGGTTTAACTGGTTCGGTCTTGGCTAGACAATTGGCTGAGCAAGGCTCGAGGGTGCTAATTATTGATAAGCGTCCCCACTTAGCCGGTAATTGCTATGATCAGCGGCAGGTGGCTGATATTTTAGTCTCCCTCTATGGGGCTCATCTCTTTCACACTAATAGTAAAAGGGTTTGGGATTTTTTACAAAAATTTGCCAAGTGGCGGCCCTATGAGCATCAAGTTTTAGCTAAG
This sequence comes from uncultured Pseudomonadales bacterium, assembly GCA_964464985.1. Taxonomy (GTDB): domain Bacteria; phylum Patescibacteriota; class Microgenomatia; order UBA1400; family PJMF01; genus JAAZKO01. The sequence goes on from CAYXJQ010000030.1 coordinate 9,299, forward strand.
ATTAATGATCAATCAGTTAACCTGCCAGTCAACATTAATACCATTAACCAATTGTTTGGCTTGAAACTAAAAAGCGGCAGCGAAATGCGCCATTTTCTCTCCAAGCAAGCACCTAAGATTGACAAAATTGACAATGCTGCTGACTACGTTATCGCGCAACTGGGTGAAGTGATTTACCAAAAGATTTTTTATGGCTACAGTCGTAAACAATGGGGTATTGATCCAGCTTACTTAGATACTAGTTTGACTACTCGCTTTCCTATTCGCTACGATCATGACAATCGCTACTTTACTGATAAATATCAGGCTCTGCCGGTGGGTGGCTATACCCAATTGGTGGAAAAAATGCTTGATCATCCAGGTATTGAGCAGCGCCTCAAAACCAACTATTTTAAGTTGAGTGCAGATTTTAAAAAAGACTTTGACAGAATTATTTATACCGGGCCTATCGATCAATACTTTAATTATAAGCATGGGCGCTTGGAGTATCGCTCGCTCAAGTTTGAGTTTAGTCAACATCAGCTTGAGTATTATCAGCAAAATAGCGTTATTAATTACCCAGATTTAACTGTGCCCTACACCCGCATTATTGAATTTAAATATTTCAACCCTCAAAAGGAAGTGGTTAAAAAAACCATTATTGCTAAAGAATACCCCAAGAGTAAAGGTGAGCCTTATTATCCAGTGCCAAGGGAGCGCAACCAAAAGGTTTTTGCCAAGTATTTAGCGCAAAGTAAGGACTTGCAGAAAAAAGGTATTTATTTTGCTGGACGCTTGGGCACTTATCGCTACTTGAACATGGATCAGGCAATAGCCGAGGCGCTGAAGTTGGGGGAAGAGATTAGTTAAGTTTTTTGGTAAATCTCTGAGTGGTAACCGAGGTCAAAACTAATCTCCATCATAGACTCTCTAGGGTTTCTTGCAAATTTTGGACTTTAATCGCTTGCTTTTTGCTTTTTATAGCTTCTTTAAAAGCAGTTTCTACTTGCTCACTGGCTGTTTGTTCGCTAAAGGCTAAATCTTTAATATCCTCAACAATTAAATTTTTTACATAAGAAGACATAGTAAGACCAATGGTTTGGGCTCTTTTTTGCAATAAGTCATGCAGTTGTTTAGATAAGGTAACTTTTAGTTGTATTGTGGACATATTGTGGACTATTTTAGTCCAATGACCGATCAAATTCAAGTCAGAATGATTAAAAGTTTCTGCCATATTTAAATTATGGCTAATGAAAATTACAAAAAGCTATATAAATTAAGCTTATTTATTTTTTTCTCTAAACCATTCAACCGTCTTTTTTACTCCTTCATCAAAATCAATTTTTGGGCTCCAGCCAAGAATTTTTTGCGCCTTGCTGTAATCTAGTGAGCTAGTAACTTGCTCGCCCGGTCTCTCTGGACCATATTTCTTTTCTAGATCAATATCAAGTTCACTGACTAATTTATCAAAAACTTCATTGGTGGAAATTTCCGTACTGGTGCCAATATTTAGCTCACCGACATAATCATTTTCCAGAGCCTTAATATTGGCTTTGACTACATCAGCCACATAAACATAATCTCGAGTATGAGTACCATCGCCATTAATGATTGGCTGTTTGCCCTCCCCGATCATTTCCAAAAAGATGGCGATCACTCCTGATTCACCATGGGCATTTTGGCGCGGGCCGTAAACATTACTGTAGCGCAGCGAAATAAAGGGAATTCCATAAATTTCATAGTAATAATTAAGGTAGAGTTCGCCAGCTCGTTTTGAAATACCGTAGGGTGAGAGGGGTTGTTCCTTCATTTCTTCAGTAAATGGAGTGTTTTTGTTGCCATACATCGCTCCACCAGTGGCAGCCATAATCACTTTTTTAACCTTGACTTGTTTGGCAGCCTCCATAATATTTAAGAGTCCTAAAATATTGTTTTGGGCATCAAATTGGGGATTTTCTACTGAATAGCCAACTTGAATATGGGCAGCATGGTGATTAATCATGTCTGGGCGCTCTTCTAAAATAATTTTTTGAATTTTTTCTTTGTCGATGATATCACATTCAATAAATTTAGCTTTTTCATTGAGATTGTCTTTTTGACCAGTGGATAAGTTATCTATCACCACCACCTCATGACCGAGGGCTACGTAAGCATCAACAACGTGCGAAGCAATAAAGCCAGCTCCTCCTGTAACTAAAATTTTCATAAATTCCCTCTTTCTATTAATTTAATCTTGATAAAGTTCTTGATAAACCTTGATAGTTTCGCTAGCCGTTTTGTCCCAGGAAAATTTTTCTGCCCAAACACTGGCTTTTTTAACAAAAGCCTGACGATCTTTCTTTTTCCAGGATTGCACTTGTTTGACTGCTTCTGCAAAATTTTCGGCGGTTTCTTCTTCAACCAAGATTGCTCTTTTGCCTGCAATTTCTGTTAGTGAAGAATTTTGCCCACAAATGACTGGGGTTTGACATTGCATCGCTTCCAAAATTGGTAAGCCAAAACCTTCATACAACGATGGTTGGATGTAAGCTAGGGCTCCTTGATAAATAGCAGCTAACTCCTCTGGATCATCACTGAGTACCTCTTCAATAAATTTAACGCGCCCTCCCACATCACTGAGAGCAATTTGACTTTCTATCGCCTGCCACTCAGGAATTTCCTGGGGGTGAAAATTGCTACCGACACAGACTAATTTAATTTGCTTGGGTAAATATTTTAGGGTTTTAATCAATTGAGGAATGTTTTTGTTGTAGTTAATGTCACCAACATAGAGAATATAGTGTTTGGGCAGACGCAGTTTACGCTGATATTTTTGCCAATTGTCTTTGCTGAGTGCTTTCAGGTTTGGGTTGGCGGCCAAAAAAATAACGCTAATTTTTTCCGGCTTAACTCCAAGATGTTTAATAATGTCTTTTTTGGAAGATTCACTATCAGTAATGATGCGATTAACTGCTTTGAGCGCTAATTTTTGACGAATAAAATTAAGCCGGCCAATTTTCCCAGATCGATAATGTTTAGGAAAAACTAAAGGAATAACGTCATGAATAGTGACCACGGTTTTGGAGATTAATTTTAGGGGTAGCGTGGGAAAGAAAAAATCAAAATATGGATAATGAACAACATTTGGATGAAATTTTTTTAGTTCTTCTTCACTCATTGCTCCCGATTGATAAATTTCAATGGCCTTATTGTTGAGCAAACGCTCAAGCAAATAACGGGTATAAGTGCCAATACCACGTGTTGCATTGGCATCACTGAGAGGACTAGTATCAAGTAAAACTTTCATCTAAGCTTCTCCTCGCTTTAATTCCCAAAATTTTAGGTAAGCGACCAAGTGATGTAAGCCAGAAAATAGGGCAAAAACAAAACCTGGCCAGCCGTCCATAAAACCTTTGTGGCGAATGTAAAGTTTCAAAAAAGTGATAATTGGTTTAATAAAAATATAATTGATAAAAGTCAGAGGGTTAACTTTTAGGCCCTTGTCTTTGAGTTGCTGGGCTTTGAGTGAAGTATAAGTGTTGAATTTACGCAAATAATCACTAAAACTTGGGTTGCTGTAGTGCCAGAGATGACCATCGGCCATGGCTGTTTGACCATCAACCCACATTTGTTCGTGAACATCTTTTTGTGGTAAGCCTGCTTTACCTTTGACGTAGAGTCTAATCACTGGGTCGGGATATTGACCACCCTTTTTTAGCCAGCGACCCATAAATAGGTTGCGACGCCTAATCCACCACGCCACTGCATCCTTGTTGGTGAATTGCTTTTTTTTACTAATTTTTTTGGCAGTTTCTTTAATAAATGCTGCTAGTTCTTCATCCACCGCTTCGTCAGCATCCAGTTGCAAAATTAATTGACCTTTGGCTTCATCCATTGCTTGTTGTTTATTAATATGAAAATTCGCTTTGTTGCTAGTTTTGATTACTCTCGCTCCCATTTTTTTTGCTAAGGCGCGAGTTTGATCAGTTGAATCTCCATCAACCACAATGATTTCGCCGGCAAAGTTTTTGACGCTTGCTAAACATTTTTCAATGTTTTTTTCTTCGTTGTGAGTGGCTAAAACTACAGAAATCATAGCAGTTTATTAAAACAAATTTATAATCTCTCCAAAGTTTCTATACCGAGGATTTTTAGGCCTGTTTTAATGATTAAAGATACTTGGGCGACCAATTGCAGCCGAAAATCGCGCCTTAGAAGGGCTTCCCCTCCAGAGGAATCCTGCAAAATTTGGTGTTTATTGTAAAAACTGTTAAATTGGCTAGCCAAAGTAAATAAATAATTGCACAAATGAGCGGTATTTAATTGTTGCTGACTGTGCATTAACACTGTTTTGAACTCACTGAGTGATTTAATTAATTCTTTTTCCAAAGGTTCAATTAATAAATGAGCCTCCGTTAATTTTTGGCTAGTCAAAGTTTTATCAATTTCAATAGCTTGCTCTTTGGCTTTGGCTAAAATACTTTTAGCTCGCGCATAAGCATAGAGCATATAGGGTCCGGAATTCCCTTGCAAATTGAGAATTTCATCCCAGTCAAATTTAACGTGCAACTCACTGCCTCGTTTGAGATCATTCCATTTGAGAGCAGCAATGCTCAGCACTTTAGCTGTATCCTCGTCTTCACTTAATTCTTTGGCTTTGGCTAAAGCTTTATCCAAGACTTTATTCAACCAAATTACTTGACCCTTGCGGGTTGACATCTTGCCATCGCTAAAGCGATATAAACCGTGTTTGAGATGAATACGCTCACCCTGATCAAACCAGCCCAGCAACTCTTCAGCGCGATAAAGTTGTTGAAAATATAAACTTTGCTCACTACCAACTTCGTTAATAATTATTGGTCGCTCATTGTTTTGGCCGCGATATCGTTCTTGCTTGAGGCGCCACTGATCGGCTGCTAAATCACGAGTGGCGTAGAGAGTGGCTCCGTCAGCTTTTTCAATCATCAGTGGGGGATACTCGTCATTTGGAAAAAAGATTAATTTAGCTCCACCCTTGCCTTCTTTAATAAAATCCTCTTTCATTAACTCTGTAATTAAATCTTGCAAAAAAGGTTCAAAATATGATTCACCATAACCCTTACCTTCGTTTTCAGTGAATTCAACTCCCAGGCGGTGATAAATTTTACTAAATTCAGCCAGTGACCAATCAATACATTTTTGCCAAAGTCGGCGAGCTTCACTATTACCTTGTTCTAATTTTTTAAACCAAGCTCGACCCTCATCATTCAAGCTCTCATCTTTTTCTGCTTCTTGGTGAAATCTGACATAGAGTTTTACTAGTTCAGCCACCGGATTATCACTTTGGCTAATGGCTTCTTCGTCTCCCCATTTTTTGATGGCTACAATTTGTTTACCAAACTGCGTCCCCCAATCACCCAAATGATTATCGCGAAAAACGCTGTAACCTACTGCTTCAAAGAGATTAGCCACCGCATCACCAATAATGGTTGAGCGTAAATGACCGATGGTAAAGGGTTTAGCAATGTTGGGTGAAGAATATTCGACAATCACTTTTTGCGACCGAGTGTTTTTACTCAGCAGTTGATCTTTATTTTGAGGCAAATTGGCAAACATTTCCCAAAAAACTTGATTGCTAAAATGAAAATTAATAAAACCTGGGCCAGCCACACTGGCGCTAAATTTACTATTTTCTTTGTTAAAATTTTCCACAATTGTTTCAGCTAAGGCCCTGGGATTAGCAAAATCTTCTGCTACCACTGTTTGCTTCAACATGGCTAAATTGGTGCTTAAATCACCAAAATCGATGTGCTTGGGTTTTTCCAAAAAGATATCTTCGATTTTAATTTCTTTCGCCAGAGATGCTGGTAGCGCAGTTAGGATTGCTTGTTGTAATTCTTGATTAATATTCATAAGTCTCGTTTATTATAAGTGATAAAGCTATTCTTTAGGTAAATAAATGCGAAAGCGCTCGCTACCATCACTGCCGTAAATAATGTGATCAGCTTCGTAATGCATCATTTCGTTTTCAAGACTGGCCACTACAATCGTTTTCTCTCGATTTAAGTCTTGAAAATCGATGTTTTCGCTAAACTCATAGCTAGCCAAAATTCCTCCATGATAGGCAATTGGGTTAACTTTGTTGGCAAATAAAACATAGATATAGGCGTGTTGATAGTCGTTAGTGAATAAAATTTTATCTACATCAGTTTTGTCTAGTTTTTTTAGGTATTCAAGAGTTGCTAAGTAACCATCACTAAAAGCTGAGGCACTTTCTTTGGCAAAAGTTTGATAATAATGGCGCTGATAGATAATCAAAAAAAGAGCATAGGCTATAAGTACTGGAGCTTTTAGA
>CAYXJQ010000031.1:0-20026 GCA_964464985.1 uncultured Pseudomonadales bacterium
CGCCCCATTTGTCTTTATGATGTGGGCATTACCCAGATTCTCTGACTTTGCCACCATCTCGATAAAGACTTACTTTGTGAATGTCTTTATGGTGTTTGTCCATGTAGTAATTATCCAACTTGCAGGAGCATTCCTGGCTCTACCTGATCACACTGAGAACTCACTGATCTCAGTAGCTGTAGCAATTGGTTTGTTTTTTACGCTCCTTAAAACCCCATCACTGATGATGCAAATGGTTTTTTACACCGCCAAGAGCTCGGCTCTCAAGAAAATGAGCAATCAAGTGGTTAATGTAATTAGTGCGGACAACTCAGCTTCAACCACTAGAGCTGCCGCCAACAAAGTAAAACTACCAAGAAAGGTCATTGACGGATGAGAACTAGAGTAATCCCAGCTCAAATTACAACTGTAGAAGATAAGATTGTGGGAAGTCTTAACCTCTTGCAGATGATGATCTTGATGGCACCAGTGTTTTTTACCACTCTAATCTACTCAATTCTCCCACCTACCATGAGTTTTGTAGTCTACAAACTCATCGTCTCGGCAGTAGTATTTGTGACCTGCTTAATACTATCTCTAAGGATCAAGGGCAAAGTGGTTGTAGATTGGCTAGCAATCTTACTTCGCTACAACCTGCGAGCTAAGTACTACATCTACAACAAAAATGAGACTCACCTGAGAACCATGTATTTGCCTAGCTTTGAACAAGAGAAAGCGGTTAAAACACAACAAATCAAAGTTAAAACTAAAAAAACAATCTCTTCTCAAGTCTATCAAGTCAAGAATCTGGTTAGTTGGGAGAGTCTGATTGGTAGTAAAGACATGGATTTTCGCTACAAGGTAAGTAGGAAAGGAGGTTTGAATGTGGCTTTTGAACAAATCAAAAAGTAAGACTAACTCCAGGAAACAAATTGAGATCAAAGAGGTGAGAAATGGAATCCTGATACTACCCAACCATGAGTATCGGCTGGTGATCAAGACCTCCTCTATTAATTTTGAACTCAAGAGCGAAGAAGAGCAGGACGTGATTATTGATAGTTACCAGAACTTTCTTAATTCACTGCCTTGCAACCTCCAAATTTTGGTGAGAGTTCGAGAAGTTGATATTGATCAATACTTAGAGCAGATGATGAGATCAAAAGATTTGGAAAAGCAAACAGTCTACAAAAATCAGATCACTAACTACTGCCAATTTATCAAAAATCTGGTGTCTGGTAACAAAATATTGTCTCGCCACTTCTATATCGTGGTGCCATATCGACATGAGGGCAAAAAGCGTGATTTTGAACTTGTCAAAGAACAACTACACATTACCCGTGATCTGATTATGAAATCTCTAGAAAAGATGGGGATTAAAGCCAAAGCCCTAGACAGCTTGGAAGTGCTGGACTTGTTTTATAGCTTCTATAATCCCTCTCAAATTAAGACTCAGGAATTGAAGAGCGAGACGATTGAAGCCTTACTGAGGAATAACTATGTTTAAAAACAAAATCAAAGAACTCCAAAAGGAACACGCCCAACGGCTCAGGCGGATCAAAAAGAGAAAAGCGCAAAAGCTACTTAAGAAAAAAGCCGTCCAGTTCAATTTTGGCGGGCAAGATCAACTAGACCTAATCTCGTACTCGGGACTTGCTGAGGAATCAACTTATTTGCAGATGGGTGATAAGTTTGTGCGCACTTTGTTTATCTCCGGCTATCCGTATGTTGCAAGCGTGGGCTGGCTAAATATGCTTATTAACTTTAACCACAACATTGATATCTCTCATCACATTGAGCAGATTAATCCACTGCTGGCTCTGCCCAAACTTAATCGAAAGATCACTGAGCTTGAATCCACCAAGCGCACCATGCAAAAACAAGGTAAGGTAATTGGTTCTGAGATTACAGATCCCCTAGAATCTGCCATTGAACTTAAAGATAAGATCCAGCGTGGGCAAGAAAAGCTCTTCCAAGTCTCGATCTATATGACTATTACCGCTGACAGTGTGTCTGACTTAAACAAGATCACCACAATCCTAGAAACAGTCATGTCTACTAGACTCTTCTACATCAAAACTGCCACCTTTCAGCAATTAGAGGGTTTGCAAACTGCCCTGGCTAGAGGAGAGAACAAACTGGGACAGAATCGCAACCTAGATAGCTCTAGTGCTGCACTCACCTTTCCCTTTGTTTCATCTGAGCTCGTGCAGGAATCTGGCATCTTGTATGGGATTAACAAATCTAATAACTCACTGGTGATTGTTGATCGGTTTTCACTTAATAACGCGAACGCCATCATATTTGCCCAATCTGGGAGTGGTAAAAGCTACACCGCCAAAGTCGAGATCTTGAGACAACTCATGCAAGGCACCCGAGTAATCGTGATTGATCCAGAGCGGGAGTACAAGCAACTGACTAAATCAGTTAAAGGCACATATATCCGACTGTCTGCAACAAGCAAGGAAAAGATAAATCCTTTTGATTTCTCTCTCAAGTCATATAACGGCAAGAATAACTTAGCCGAACACATTCAAGATTTAACAGAGATAGTATCTTTACTAGTTGGATCTCTTAACTCTGAGGAGCGGGCGGTGATTGATAAAGCACTGATTGCTACTTACAAAAACTTTGGTTTCTCGATGCGAATGAAAAAGTTCACGGACAAACAAAAGTTCCCACTCTTAAAAGATCTCTACAAAACTCTCAAGAAAATGAAGCAAAAAGATCTTTGTGACAGACTAGAGAGGTTTGTCTCTGGCTCGCTCTCGACAGTCTTTGATGGGCAAACTAACGTGAACTTGGATAACCGACTAGTGGTATTTGATATCAAGGATCTAGATGAGTCTTTGCGCCAGATTATGATTCTAGCGACTGCTAACTTTGTTCATTCACAAGTCAAGGCTGACCCACAGAAGCGCATTCTAGTGATCGATGAGGCTTGGATTCTCCTCCAGCATGAAGAGAGTGCTAGATTTCTGGCAGGGCTGACTAGGCGAGCTCGCAAGCACTATCTAGGAGTCACTCTTATCTCACAACAGGCCAATGACTTCTTGAATCAAGAATATGGTCGAGCAATTGCCTCACAATCATCTCTGCGTATCCTAATGAGACAAGACACCACTACCATCAAGAAAGTGGCTCAGGAGTTTAACTTGAGTGAGTACGAACAACGCTACTTACTGACTTGCGACAAAGGTGAAGGCTTAATTATTGCTGATCAAAATCATGTAGCACTCAAGGTAGTCGCCAGTGAAAAAGAACACCCACTCCTGACGACTGATCCCAGAGAGATATATCAATAGCCCATGAACATTTATGCCCAAATCGCCACAATATTTTCCTTTAAACGAGAGCTAAAGCTAGTCTTACTAGCATTTCTAGTAGTAATCATGCTTCCAGTGATTGCCGTTTTTATTCTGGCTCACGCTGGTATAAATGTGGTGTCAGATGCACTTGTGGGAGTGGACAGTGAAACTAAGAATATCCAGATCCTAGACCCCACCACAGGAGAAGTAGTGAGCGAGGTAGATCACACGATTGCCTGGCCAGTACTAGGGGTCATTACATTAGAATTTGCTCAATCAAGTGGTTATCAAGTTTTTCATACTGGTATTGATATTGCCAACAACTTGGGGACTCCAATCTCTCCTTTGATGCAGGGCAAGGTAGTCTATGCTGGCGAGATCTTTTGGGGATATGGAAAGCACATTATTATTGATCATGGTGATAATATCTCTTCGCTCTATGGCCATTTAGATAAGATCTATGTATTTGAGGGGCAAGAAGTAAAGATAGGGGATGAAATCGGCAAGATGGGCTCTACTGGCTGGTCTACGGGGCCGCACCTACACCTTGAAACAAGAGTGTATGGAATACCAGTGAATCCGAGAGTGTTCTTGGGAGAATAGATAATATTTATTGATACAATGAACACTAAAGAAATTTTATTTATGAAAAAAACGAAACATTACTTTAGACTTAAAGGCAAGAATGCTGAAAAAATTATACATAATCTTGCTAAAAAAACATTTTTAGTTGATTGGTGTTTCACTAATCCAATGCTAGATAGCAATAAAGAATTATGCGACCTCCTCGTAGTTTTTGACAAAATAGTAATTATTTTTCAAATTAAAGACCTGAAATTGAATGATGATGGTTTTTATAAAAAATCTGAAGTTGATAAAAATCTAAGACAGTTATCTGGCGCAAAACGCCAAATGTTTAAAGTAAAAAGCAAGATTAGACTATTGAATTCAAGAAGGAATGAAGAGGTTTTTGATCCTAACTTGATTGAAGAGGTCTTTTTAGTTTCAGTACTTCTGGGAAAAGGTGAAAGTCATTATTCGGCATTGGAAAAAATAAAAAATCACTATGTTCATGTTTTTACTAAAAAATTTACTGAGATTGTAATGAATGAACTAGATACGATTAGTGATTTTTGCGATTACCTTCGTGAAAAGGAAAGTTTTTTTATAGAAAAAGAAAAAAGTATTGTTGTTTCGGGAGGAGAGGAAGAAATTTTAGCAATTTACTTAAAAGAAGGTAAATCTTTTGGGCAATATAAGAATGCTGATAATATCTATCTAGACGGAACATTGTGGAAAAATTTAATTAAAGAACCTAAGTTTCTAAAGAAAAAAAGGGCTGACGAAATTAGCTATGGTTGGGACAGTATAATTAATAGAGTGCACACTACTGGATCGTCAGAATATGAGGCAGTGGCAAGAGAATTAGCTCGTTCAAATCGTTTTGAGAGGCGTTACCTTAGTAAGGTATTTATGGAAGCACATACTCGGGCTCATAAAGATAATGAAGCTGATCTCTTCAGGAGAATTATGTTTACAGATGGAATCACTTATTGTTTTTTATTCGCTGACGACTTTGACAATCAAAGAACTAAAAGACAAACTATGCTTGCTTCAATATGTTATCTAGCAAGGGGAAAGTATCCAGAAAATCAAAAAGTAATTGGAATAGCTACTGAAAAAATTTTTAGGGAACAATGTTCGTATGACTTTGTTCTACTAGATAAGCCAATTTGGAGTGATGAAGATCAAAAAAAAGTTGAGCTGCTTCAAAAAGAAACAGGAATGTTTGTAAACCCCATTATTGGAGAAACCCACGAAGATGAATATCCCGAATAACTTAAGTAGTTTATAATAAATCTATGCCACCAAAATCAAAAATAGGAAAAAAATTAAAGAAGGCAAGACTTGATCAAGAAATGACGCAGGCTGATGTCGCAGTAAAAGCTAAAATCAGCACAAATTACTATGCTCGTGTTGAAAGAGATGAGGTTAGCCCATCTTTTGAGATAGTTAAGGAAATTGCCAAAGCAATTAAAATAAAACCTTCTGAAATTCTAGATTAACTTAAAATATCTAAATATTTCTAATATTCCATTTTCATCTACACTTGGCCCTACAAATGACTTTTCTGTACTCTTGGTTGCTACTAGATCTTTTAGATCTTGTTTTGCATTACCCATAGCTGCTCCATACCCACACATCTCGATAAACTGCCAGTCACTACCACTATCTCCAACACCTAGGGTGTTTTCTAATGAGATTCCAGTAGCTTTTGATATTTCTATAGCACCCTGCTTTTTGGATATTCCTGGAGCAGTAACAATTCCAAATTGAAGCGGAAGAATTACTGGATGAACGCCCCAACTCATGACTAATTCATCTTTGAATGGCTCGAAAACTTTGTTTAAGTTTTCTTTATCGGCTTCATCAACAGCAATTGGCATGATTTTTGTAATTTGTGCTTCTTTTGCAGCTTCAACCAATGAATCTACCTGTAGTGGCTCTGCCTGGATAACATGATTGTGTTTCTTGGTAATATCTCCTGCTTGTGATTTTTGAATCACATAATTATCTGCAGTATAAAACTCAACATAAACTCCTGCATCTAAAAATGCTTGTAGAACTTTGACCGCACTTTCCGTAGGAACATTGTTTTGTTTAATTAACTTATTCTCTAAGGGAGAAATTATCACTCCGCCACCATCTGCTATGTGAGCATTATCTAAATCTGCATCTTTTATTTCTTGGCTAATAGCAAAATGAGGCATTGCAGTACACAAGCTAATAGGAATGCCTTCATTTTGGATCTTTTTTAGAGCTTCTATGACTTCTGGGTGTGGATGAGGTGAATTAAAACCAATCTTTTCGCCAACTATTACTCCATCAACATCTAGAATGATTGCTTGTATGGTGTTTGGCAGAATTTCTTTGTCTTTTTCATCCTCAACTAACTTATGCGCCACAAGATGGGCTGTAGTTTGTTTTTCTTCAAGATAGATAATTGCTTCCTCCTTGGTGACATTGGGTCTGCCATGAGTTTGCAAATACTTGATAGTGCCAGCGATATCTTTTTCGGTGATCTCGTAACCTTGAAATTTCTTTGTCATATGTCCCGAGTATATCATTTTCATAAAAACCTCCCAAGTTTCAAATAATTAATCATTTCCATTGCGAACTCCTCACCCTCAATTCTTCTCATGATCTCCCTGCTCTTAGACTGTGAGAGAATATTAAGACTACCTTCCCAGAGTATTTTTCTATCAATAATCGCTAGTTTGCGATGATGATTGCCTTTGCAGATTAGTGCTTGGATGCCAATCTGCTCAAAATTCCTGATTTCTAACTCAGATTGCTCTCTGTACGGCGATTTGTGTTCTCGTGGATCACGAGTAACTACATACACCTTTACGCCCCTCTGCACCAGCTTCTGGAGGGTTGGTGCTAGCGAATTCATCCGAGTCGTTGTGATAAATGGGCTCTCAATGATAACTTCATTTTTGACATGATTTAGGTCTTTCTTAAAAATATTAAAGAACGATTTCTCGTCACAAAGACGAGAAATAAATGGATTACTTGCCATATTCCTCCTCTGGTAAGTCTATTACAGAAATTTTACCTTCGAAGTAAGTGAATCCTAAAGCCTTTAACTTCTCATGAGTTTCGATTACACTAGTGAATAAGAGTTCCAAACTAGGGTGTTTAGGCTCACAATAAACTCTCTACTAATTTGCAACTAAACCCTGCTCATGAATTTTTTAGTATTTCAATAATTACTTCTCTTAATAATTCTTCTATTATTAGGAATTTTTTTATTAATGAGGCAAATTCCTTATTACTTAGTTTTTAAATTTACAGTTTTTTGTTCTTGATTATATTGACTTAGTAAGATCTGGCCCACATGAATTGTTAATCCCAAATAAAAGAAAACTTCAAAGGTTTCTCCCCAATGAGCTAAAAAATTTAGTGTTTTACCAAACTCAGGTGTTAACCCAAGGTTGTGAAAAAAATCAAGCATTGGCGGATGACCCGGAAAGATTGTTCTAGCAGCGTAAGGGTTAAAAATTAAGGTTGGCAAGAAAAAAAGAATCTCATTGCCCCTAAATGCAAATAATTGCCACCAAGCTTTGGATTGTGTAGCAACAAGTTTTCTTTTTTTAGCCAAGTGGAAAACAGCCCAACTACCAGTAGCATACAAAAAAGCAAATATATAAAGGAAAAAAGTTATTTCGTTAATAATGGGTTGGTTGTGAAAATTGAGCTCTTTCTGATAGTTTTCTTTTGATGGTTCAATGGATAAATTAAACAAACGCTCTCCCCAAGATATTTCTTCTGCGACAAGTAGCAAAAAAAATAGAGTAATTGCCACATAAATAAACCTCAGTAAGTGCTTTTTTTTGGCGCGAAGTGCCAACGTCCCCGATATAGCTGATCCAAGCAATAAAACTATAACCTGAAGTTGCTCCATAGCTTTATCGTCGTCATCCAAACTTAGATTAGCACTCAACGCATAAAATAATTCAAAAAAATAATTGTATAAAAACAAACATAAGAGTAAGAAGCTAAAAAAAAGAATAGTGGGCCATTGTTTTTTCCAGTGGGTGGGAGAAGCAATCGCCACTAAATAAAAAAAACAAAGTAGGAGTAGGTCAGTTAAAGCATATAGATTAACTCCAAATCTAGAAAAAACAAAATTAGTAAAATTGTAAGCTTCAAAACCAGACAATAATAAAAATAAAAAAACACCCAGAGGAAGCAACAACCAAACAACTAACTTAGTTAGCCAGGAGCTACGAATATGAGAAGTAATGTTTGTGATAGCTGGTATAAATTTTGTTCGACTTACTCCAGTAACAAGCATAAGGCCCACTAAATAGATTGCAACAAGTTTCCATAGGGCCACGCCCAAATTATTAGCAAAAAAACCCTTATACTTCAAAAATTCTATACCAATTAATAAAAGTAGCCCAAAAAAGCCAGTAATTATTATCATTGACAGAGTTCTCAACAAAGAATCGCGATTAGGTTCATTCATCAATATCAATAATAATATAAGTTAAAATACTTAGCAAGCCATTTGTTAGATGACATCAAAAATGAATTCTATCCACGCACACTAAATAAAAATTTTTGAGAAACTCATTCGTGGTAAATATTGAATTATTGATTTATGAAGATGTTCATGGGTACGTCTTCATAAAAGAAGTCAAATAAATTGACTAGATCAGAGATAATTTGGTTCGGATTTCAAGAAGCGAGGCTCACAGCGTTGACAATACTTCTTCTATTGAAATAGAATAATTCCTATACACCAAACATGGAAACAACTGAATACAAAAAAACAGCTAATGGTTTTGAAGCTATTAATAAAGATGGTAAACAAATTGCTCAAGTAAAAATAAGACAGGTTCGAGATCATATTGCAATCGATGACATTGGTGTTGATCGCCCCTACAGAAGACAGGGAATTGCCTCTACCTTAACAGATCTGGTCATTAATGAAGCAAAAGAAAAAGGGGTTTCATCAGTAAACGCTCTTGCTCAACCAGAATATGCAAATTTGTTGTCAAGCAAGGGGTTTTTGTTGGATGGATTTTTTGCCAGACTCTTTCTTGGAGAAAACAAAGAGTAGTTATTTACCAATAATCACTTCCATCTTTGTCAAAAACAATTGGTTTGTTTTTTTATCTCTAGTACTAATTCTAAAAAAAGAATCATCAAAACCAACAAAGCTTGAACCCATTATCACTGATATTTCTTGATCTGCTAGTTTTTTATTAAATTCTTGAATATCTAAAAAATTTGGTAATTTTACAAACAAATTATTTGCCTCGCTTGGAAAAACTAAAAATCCCATTTTTTTAAGTTGCTCTCTCAATAATCCTCGTTGTTTTGCCACAAAGGTCTTTGTAGTTCTGATAAATTTTTTATCTTCAATGGCAATCATCGCAAGCTTTTCACTTAAAACACTAGTTGGAAAAATTGGTGTTTCTTCCTCCATTTTATTGATAATTTTTTCATTAGCTATTGCAAAACCAATTCTAAGCGAAGCCAAGCCAAAAGCTTTTGAGAATGTCCTTAAAATCACTAGATTTTTTCTATTTTTAACTTCATCACTCATACTTTCACCACCAAATTCTATGTTGGCTTCATCAACAATCAACAAAACACTTTTAGGAATAATATTAAGAAATTCTATTATTTTTTGTTTGTTTAATATCGAACCAGTGGGATTGTTTGGGTTACAAATAAATACTAAACTGGTTTTGCTTGAAACCAACTTTTCCATTTTTTTCAAATCTATTCCCAACTCTGACGTCATTGCAGACACAACAATTTTTTTGTTAGCTAATTTAGAACAAATAGCAAACAATGGAAATGATAGTGCTGGTACAACAACCTCATCACTAAATTTGCCAAAGATTCTTGGCAGATCATTAATAATTGATTCCGAACCATTAGCAATAAAAAAATTGTTTTCAGATAATGAAAAACTTTTGGCAAGTTGCTTTTTTAAAACTCCGCTGTTGGCATTGGGATAAGAATTAAATTTTATTTTTATATCATTTAAGGCATTAGTGACTAGCGGAGAACATCCAAGAGGATTCTCGCTTAAAGATAAATCAACTGCTCTTTTTTTGGTGAGAGCATAAACTTTTTTCATCGTAGTTATTTGGCTTTGTTTTGTATTTCTCATATTTTCCTTTTCACGCACAAAAAAACCTCCTTTGAGGAGGCGTTCGTTATTGCTGAATTATTTATAAAATCGTTACATCAAAAACACAGGCCTCCCAGTGGGGGCACAATACCAAGCGCTGTGGCAAGTGTTATTTGATAACGACATTGACAAGATTATAACTCAGGAATGGTAATTTGTCTTTATCTTAATCAATGCTCGTCAGCATAGTCCGGATCACTTAACGCATCTTCTTTAGTTGGGTGAATTTTTCCCTCAGGATGTTCAGCTGGTGCATAAACAGTATAAAGCTGTAGTGGCTCGCTGTCTGAAGTGTTAATGACATTGTGCTTTTGACCAGCGGGAATCACTATGGCTACGCCATCAGCTAAATCATAAGTGCTATCACCAATCATCGCTTGACCAACCCCTTTTTCTACCCGAATAAATTGATCGTGATCGTCGTGAGTTTCCATACCGATATCATCTCCTGGAGCGATAGACATCACTACTAACTGGGTGAGGGGAGCAGTATAGAGCACTTCTCTGAAGTTTTGATTTTGCAGAGTTTTCTCTTCTAAGTTAATACTATATCCTGACATAAAAACCTTTCTGTTTAATTAGTCTTAATAACAGTTTAGCATATTAAAAAAATAATAATTTTAAACTAAGCTTTGGCCAGTCATTTCTGAGGGTTGCGGTAAACCTAATAAAGATAAAAGCGTGGGAGCAATGTCAGCCATAATTCCTTCTTGGCGAGTCAGTTGACCATCATTAACTAAAACAAAGGGAACTGGATTGGTGCTGTGTTCGGTGATTGTACCACCATCTTCATTAAGCATTTGTTCACAATTACCATGATCAGCAGTCACTATTAAAACATAATTTTGCTCTTTAGCTGTCTGCTCAATTTTACCCAAAGCTTGATCTACAGCCCCCACTGCTTTTACAGTAGCTTTAATGTCTCCGGTATGTCCTACCATATCACCATTACAAATGTTGGCAAAAATTACTGAATGCTCACCCTCATTCATGCTTTCTACTACCTTGTCGGCAATGTCTAAAGCCTTCATCTCAGGCTTTTCTGCATGACTCTCTACCTTATTGCTATCAAACATAAAACGCTCTTCTAGGGGGTAAGGCTCTTCGCGCTTGCAATTCATAAAAAAAGTAAGATGAGCAAATTTTTCTGTTTCAGTTGCCCTAAGTTGTTTAATTTTGTTCTCCGCTAAAACTTCTCCCAGTGTACGCTCAACCTTTTCTGGACCATACGCTACTGCTACTGGATATTTGTCACTATACAAAGTCATGGTGACGAAAAAAACATCTTGAGGGCCCTGCTCAATAAAGCGCTCTGTCAGTTGTCGAGGTCTGTCATTGCGAAAATTAGCAAAGATAAGGCTATCTCCGACTTTAACTTTTGCTCCCTCTTCATCTTTTACTTTTATAGTGCAGGGGACGATAAATTCGTCATTTTTATCATTTTCATAAGAATGCTTAATTGCTTCCTTTGCGCTAGAAAATTGAGGAGCTTGACGATCTTTAATAGCACTGTAGGCTAAATCAGTACGCTCCCAATTATGATCGCGATCCATAGCAAAGTAGCGACCAGCAATTGTTGCTAACTTCGCACCCGTTTCCTGACAAATTGAGTCTAGCTTTTCAAAGCTTTCACTACAACTTTTTGGTGCAGTATCACGACCATCAGTCATTGCATGAACATAAATTTTTTCCACTCCAAAGTCAGCCGCCTCTTTCATTAGAGCAAAAATGTGATCCTCATGAGAATGGACACCACCGGAGCTTAATAAACCCATGATGTGCAGCGCTGTTGAGTTATTTTTAGCTTTTTCGAAAGCTTCTTTAATAGCTGGAGATGCATGTAGTTGACCCTCAGCCGCGGCTTTATTTAATTTCACTAAATCTTGATAAATGACTCGGCCCGAACCGATAGCCGCATGATTAATCTCGCTATTACCCATTTGTTCAGCTGGCAAACCCACTGCCTCTCCTGAACAATCTAAAAGTGCCTTGGGGTTTTCCTGCCAAATTTTATCCCAATTAGGAGTATTAGCTAAACTAATAGCATTACCGGGGTAATCCTTGTAATGACCCCAACCATCAAGAATAATCACTGCTAACTTTTTTTGAGAAGCATCTGCCATAAGTAGTCCTTTTTAATTTAATTTGCTTAATAAAGAGGGGCGTCGCCCCTCTCCATAAACAAATTATTGCTTAAAAGGAAATTTAGCAATTTTTGCCCTATCTCCTAGTTCTCGCTCAATTATCATTAAACGGTTATATTTAGCAACTCGCTCACTGCGACACATAGACCCAGTTTTGATTTGACCAGTGCCTGTACCAACAACAAAATCAGCAATAAAGGTGTCTCCAGTTTCACCACTGCGATGAGAGACCACACAAGTCCAACCAGCACTTTGAGCTAATTTTATGGCCTCAATTGTTTCAGTCACACTGCCAATTTGATTGAGTTTAATTAATACTGAATTAGCAGCTTTTTTGTCGATGGCTTTTTGAATTCTTTCTGGGTTAGTAACCAATAAGTCGTCACCCATAATTTGAATACGATCACCCAAAACTTGAGTTAATTCACTAAATCCAGCCCAGTCGTCTTCAGCCAAACCATCTTCGATGGAAACAATAGGATATTCTTCCACCCATTGTTGATATTTTTTGACCATTTCGCTACTGTTTAGCTTTTTATTCTCGGTTTTGAGATCATAGTGGCCAGTTTCACCCTCACCCTCATAAAACTCACTCGCTGCTGGATCAAGAGCAATAAAAACTTCCTCTCCTGGTTTATAACCAGCCATTTCAATGGCTTGCATAATCAATTGCAGTGGAGCCTCATTGGTACCTAATGGGGGAGCATAACCCCCTTCGTCGCCAACAGTTTTTTGCCAACCCTTTTTCTGAATAATTTTTCCTAAATGATGAAAGATTTCTGCATTCCAGCGAATTGCTTCCACCACATTTGGAGCAGCTAGGGGAAAGATCATAAACTCTTGCATGTCGGCACTACCAATGGCGTGCTTGCCACCATTAAGCACATTAGACATTGGAATTGGCATCGTAAAATCTTCAGTACTATTGCCAAAAAGCTTAGCTATGTAAGCATAAAGAGGCATTTTATTAACTATAGCTGCCGCTTTTACAGAAGCCATGGAGACTGCCAAAATGGCATTCGCACCTAGGTTTTGCTTGCCTTGAGTACCATCTAAATCAAGCATCATTTGATCAAGTTTTTCTTGTTCTCTAACATCTTGACCAATTAATTTGGGGGCAATAATGTCGTTAACGTTTGCCACAGCCTTTAATACGCCTTTACCCAAATAGCGAGTGTTATCTTCGTCACGAAGCTCTAGCGCTTCATAGGCACCAGTTGAAGCACCTGATGGGACTGCCGAAAAAACTTCAGTTCCATCATCAACTTTTAAAGTTACTCCAACGGTGGGATTGCCTCGTGAATCTAAGACTTCCTGGGCCTCAATTGATTTAATTAACATTAAAACCTTTCTTTACTTTAGGTCAAAAGACATAAAGATTTATTAATAAAAACTATTTCTAAAAAAAATTAAAAATAGTTGGTTGAGGTGCGGGCGGGATTCGAACCCGCGAACGGAGGTTTTGCAGACCTCGCCATTGGACCACTCTGGTACCGCACCTTTTTTTAAGAAACAAAAAACACTGTCAAAGAACCAAGCTTCTACATCACTATTTTAATCTAATTAACATGAAAGTGAAGGGGAAAGACAATAAGGTGTTAGAATATGAGTAGTTAAATGTCAAAAAAATATTTTATTAAAACTTATGGTTGCCAAGCCAACAAAAGTGATGCTGAACGCATGGCTGCACTTTTTGAAGAACAAGGTTTAGCTGAAAGCGACTCTTGGCAAGATTGTCAAAAATTAGCTGTTGTTACTTGCAGCGTCAGAGAAAGAGCAGAGCAGAGAGTTAGGGCTTTTTTACTCAAAGTCGCTAAATACTATCAGAATAGTGAGCAAAACAAACCAGAAATAATTTTTTCTGGCTGCATGATTCATCATGGCCAAGATCATCTTAAAGAAATTTTACCCATGATAGATAAGATTCTCCCTAGCAATCAGATGGCCTTTTTAAAAAAAGCCAAACGCAAAGATAAAAAACATGCCTTTGTACCAGTATCTGTCGGCTGCAATTCATTTTGTACATACTGCATCGTTCCTTATGCTAGGGGTAGAGAAAAATCTCGATCTTTCATTGACATTATGCAAGAAGCTACTGAGTTAGCTAAACAAGGCTACAGCGAAATCACTTTAATTGGTCAAAATGTTAATTCATGGGGTTTAGAAAAAATTGGTGTTTTTAATCGCAAAAAAATTTTGCGTTCCGAAATGGAAAGAAAAAACTTGCCAAATAATCAATCTCAGTACTTGAAACCCAAGGGTATACCACCCTTTGTTGAGTTGCTGCAAGCAATCTCTACGCTAGATGAAATTAAACTTATCCGCTTTATGAGTAGTAATCCCTGGGATTTCCACGATGAATTAATTGAAGAAATTGCTAATAATCAAAAACTTGATCGATTTATTCATTTACCGGTTCAATCGGGTAGTAATAGCGTCTTACATCGTATGAATCGAGGTTACACTCGTGAAGACTATCTTAATTTATTAAAAAAACTTCGCCAAGCCGCACCAAACATCACTCTAGGAACAGACCTAATAGTTGGCTTTCCTGGAGAAACAGAGGCAGAATTTGCAGACACCCTAGATTTAGCTAAAAGAGCCAATTGGCAACTGGCCTTTGTTAATATCTATTCACCCCGTCCTGGCACCAGCGCTAGTAGGCTTTACCAAGACGATGTTCCTCACGTAATTAAAAAACGCCGCTGGCAAATTTTGGACGAATTAATTAATAAAAAAAATCTAGATCAGCGGCCAAAGGTAGTTTAAAATGCCAAAAACAAGAATTAAAAACCAAATAATATCAATTACTGGAGCTACTGCCACCGGTAAAAGCAAATTAGCCACAAATCTAGCAGAATCCTTAATTAAAAATAATGAGGTAAAGCGGGTTTATCTTTTATCCGTCGATTCTCGTCAGGTTTATCAGGGTTTAGAAATTTTAACTACTGCCGATCTTCCTCATGGCTGGCGCGTCCTTAGAAAAAAACCTTATCGCCATTTTGCTCATCCACAGCTTCCTATTACACTTCATGGCACCAGTATTGTTCCCATTTGGCAAGATTGGTCTCCGGCTCATTTCCAGAAACTTTACTCAAGTATTAAAAAGCAATTAACAAGCGATGATGTTCTGATTTTAGTTGGCGGCACTGGTTTCTATCATCGCCAAATTACCCAGCCAGCTGCCACTCTCTCTATTCCACCCAATCCAGTTTTGCGTCAACAGTTAGACAAAAAACCAGTTCAATTTCTTCAAGAAAAACTCAAACAAACTGATCCAGAAAAACTAGAAACAATGAATCAATCAGACATACAGAATCCTCGACGATTAATTCGAGCAATTGAAATAGCCCAATTTAACGATTCAAAAAATATTATTAAAAAAAATCAAGAAGAAAATATTTGTTTAATTCATTTAACTCTCACTCAAAAAGAGCGAGAAGAAAAAATTAAAAGGCGAGTGGCCAAGCGTTTCAAACACGCTGTTCATGAAGTTAGGGCTTGTCTTAATCAATTTAAATTGAGTCCAGAGCTACCAGCTGCTAGTAGTCTTGGCTTTGCGCAAATAGCAGCTTACCTCAATCATGAGTTAAATAGCAAACAAGCCATGCTTCAGTGGCAACGCAGCGAAATTCAGTACGCTAGGCGGCAGGACACTTGGTGGAAAAAAACTGTTGATTTAAATTTTTTAGAAGCAGATGACCCAAGACTTTTAACTAAAACCATAGCCCTTGTGTTATAGTATAAGTACTATGCCTAAGCCTAAAAAAGACGAACTCCTTGTTAAAATTTCCCCTTCAATTATTATCTTTATTTTTCTTTTCTTAGTTGGAATTTGGTTTATTGAAAAAATTAAAAACATCTTGTTTATTACTTTTATCGCTTACATCATCAGTGTGGGCCTTAATAAACCAATTTGCAAAATTCAAGAAAAATTTAATTGGAAAAGATCTACCAGTAGCATTTTTGTTTATTTCATATTTTCTATCATTCTTGGATTGTTTTTAGCCCTAATTATTCCCCCACTGGTTAGTGAATTCTCAATTATGCTTGGTACTTTAAAATTACCCCCAGAAATTAATATCATGCTCGATACTTTTGAACTTAATTTACAAGATATTGGTCGAATCAGTGAACAATTGGGTGGCTCGTTGTCTGCTACAATCAATGTCATTAGCTCTACTTTTTCTGGATTTCTAACCATCATCATGACTTTAGTTATTTCTCTCTATATGTCTATAGAAAAGGGTCAAGTAGTCCGTGATTTTTCTTGGCTTACCAAAGATGATAAAAAAATCAAACAATTTGAAGAAGCTGTTCGTGAAATTAATATTCAATTAGGAAACTGGATTAGGGGAGAGTTCATTACTATGACAATTGTAGGTGTCTTGGTATTTGTTGGCACAGCTCTAATCGGTTTGCCTTACCCCTTACCTCTTGCTCTCTTATCAGCAATCTTAGAATTTATTCCAAATATTGGTCCCACAGTTTCAGCCATTCCCGCTATTCTATTGGCCCTAGCAACCCTTGGCTGGCCTGGAGCAATAGTCACTTTAATACTATATGTCATTATTCAACAATTAGAAAATAATCTAATTGTTCCTAGAGTCATGCAAAGAAATATTAATGTTAGTGGCTTAACCGTAATTTTAGGAATCTTAATTGGTGGTACAATTTTTGGAATAGCAGGGGCATTGCTGGCCGTACCAACAATTATTGTACTTAGGACAATTTTTGAAACTTGGGTTAAATATAAACCCAAGGGAGATTTGATTTAGCTTTTTTATAGTGGAATTTATTGATGAGCGGGTAACGATACGGTGCTCGAACCTATTTAGCCTGGATGACTATATCAAACCCGATCTAGTTTTACAGTTGAACCTTCTTAAAGAGCAGATGAACATCGATTCTTTTGCCGCTTTTAACTAGCCTACCTACAATATTTTATTTTCACTGCGTTACTTTATAAGCTTTGCCTTTTTGATCGTACGTTATCCACTCGCCAATGGGTTTGCCTTTCTCAAAATGACCAGAGCGTTTTTTTGTCCCATCAGGTCTATACCATTCCCAGTAGCCATCGGGTAATCCACCAATTGTTTTACCTTTTGACCAAATTGTTTTTCCACTAGCATGGTATTTAATGAGGTACCCATCAATTACCTCAGTTTTTTTGTTGAATGAATCACTATTTGTCATACCTTGTGTCAAATGTTAGGATAACGTTGCTTTCTTGTTTTTGTATAGTTCCACCAGGGTTGAGACACTGCTCCATTCATAAAATCGACTGCGGCCATAAATGTATCCAGAACGCATGGGTCATGCCGCTTACCGGAAATTTTGCACAATTTTATATAAAGGGCGTGTGTATCTCGAGTATCTTAAAATCACTAACCATCGAAGGACCTATGTTTGGGATATCTTTGAGAACTTTAGCGTTTTTTGCTGACATTGCTTTCATAGATCATTTATTACTTTATGGCAGATGAACGTCAATTCTTTTGCTACCTTTAACTAACCCGCTTATTGTATTTTACTTCTCGAATACTTGTTTGCACAAGGTTAATACTGTCAATTAGTGTCATTTGTCTACAAGCCACTTCTGATATATTGTATAATACATATTACCTTAATTAAAGAGATTTCTTAATTGTAGGAATTATCTAGCCTAACCCTTGAGGGTTTTGATCTCGCAAAAAAGAATAAGTAGAGTTATAGTTCAAGCAACAAATATGAGTAGTCCAAGTAAAAAGAAAAATCCACAATCAAAAATGACTGTATTTGGGACCGCGCCAGTAAGTTCCAAAGGGCAGATTGTTATTCCGGCAAAACTACGAAAAGCGCAAAACATAAAAGCTGGCGATACTCTTATTTTTATTGGTTAAGTGTTTTCATATTTGTTTCAGATTTTGTTTCCAAAAAGCCAAGCAAAAAGGGCTGCAACTTCTAAACA
This sequence comes from uncultured Pseudomonadales bacterium, assembly GCA_964464985.1. Classification (GTDB taxonomy): domain Bacteria; phylum Patescibacteriota; class Microgenomatia; order UBA1400; family PJMF01; genus JAAZKO01. The sequence goes on from CAYXJQ010000031.1 coordinate 18,097, forward strand.
CACGCTCATCATGCGTATATTCAGAAGCAACAGCCCCGATTGTTTCGTTAGGCTTTACTTCGTTATGAGTCCAGTCTAGTGAAGGGAAATTAAAACGGCAATAAACTTTGTGTCAGTTTATGGTGATTAAATAGGAGATTATTTCTTGGAGGACATTTTCCGTCGCATGTATAAGCGACGTTCACTGCTTGGAGATATCATTTGTACAAAGGGTAGACTGCTTGAATGATTTAGGAACTGATCGAGTGTTCTTCTAGCCACCTCAACATTTTTCCAGTAGCTAATGCTCACCCAGTTTTTTCCTGATTTAAGAATTTCACATCCAATGAAGCCCTCTTGCTTTCTGAAAAAGCTGTATTGGGCTTTTTTAACAGCCTTAAGAAGAGCCTCATCACTAATGCCTTCAATGGGGCTGAATTCATAAAATTCTATAGCCATATTTTTCTTCATTTCAGGGCTAATTGTAGCACAAATGCTAGTTATCGTCTGTAGAGTTATTGTCTGCAAAAAACTACTCTTTTAGTCAAGGGTAATATGCCAAAATATAATGTTAGAAAAAAATTCGGCAAACGACTAAGATTCCTAAGAAAGGAAGCACAATTGTCCCAGGAAGAGTTGGGTTTTAAGGCCGACATTCATAGGACATATATTGGCTCGGTTGAAAGGGGAGAACAAAATGTCTCTCTTGATAATATTCACAGGCTGGCCAAAGCTCTTAAAGTCGAAATGCAAGAATTATTCACTTTTTAATTAGTCTGAAAAAAGAGGGCATGGTTTTTTATTTCTTGAGACAGTTTGTAGCTATTGCAGTGTGACAAATGTCCTAGATAAGATTGAAGAGCCTGATCGAGTGCCTCCGGAGGGAGGATGCCATATTTTATTTTTAGGATGTTTCCTCTAGTTTTCTAAAAATCCTTCTTTTTGTTTTTGTTCGAGGCAGAATGTATTTTGGAAAAATCACGTATCCTAAAAAATCAACACCAAGGTAGTAATCCACAATATGAATTTTATTTGGATGCAAGGTAAGTTTTAATTCTGTATTAAGAAAACTTTTCATTTGTAAAAGAATTTCTTCCAAATACTTGCAATTGTCCGACATAACAACAAAATCATCGGCATATCGTATGTAGTATTTAACTCCAAGATTATGTTTCACAAATTGATCTAGGGGATCCATATAAATATTGGCAAAAAGTTGTGATGTTAAGTTACCTATGGGCATTCCGCAATTTTGATTAAGTAACTTAAAACTGGTGATTATCTCTGTTAAAAGATTAATAAAGTCTTTATCACTAATTCTTCTTCTGAGCAACTTAATCAGAATTTCGTGATCAACATTTGCAAAAAACTTTTTGATATCGCATTTCAAAACCAGTAATTTTGAGGTATTGTTTTTACTAGCTTTTCTGGACATTTTTACAAAAGTTTGGACAGCTTTGTGTGTGCCTTTATTCTTTCTGCATGAGTAGGAGTGAGGATAAAAAGTGGGATCAAAAATCTCCTCCAGCACTTTACTAGTGAGATGATGAACCACCCTGTCCTTTACACATGCCTTATGGATGTGACGAACTTTGGGATCTCTGACATAAAATTCCTGATAATTTCCATGACGGTAAACCTTTTTCTCAAGATCCTCATATAAAGTAAAGATGTTATCTTCTAAATTTCGCCCGAATATCTCGACATCAGCTTTGCTCCTTTTACCCTTGAGGAATTCTTCCCATGCCTGAAACAGGTTTTCAAGTGTTATAATCTCATTGTAATTATTATGCCAGATTCTCATAAAAGCTTTGAACCGGGCAGGCTTAATTTAGACATACCGGTTTTTCATAAAACATACGAGCTCTACAAATTCTTTTATCAACTTGTAGCTCATTTTCCTAAAAAAGACCGGTATTCTATCGGGCAGAAAATTGAAAATGGTATGCTG
>CAYXJQ010000032.1:0-8052 GCA_964464985.1 uncultured Pseudomonadales bacterium
TTTTTAATTAATTTTGCATTAAAAATTTTTAAAATTAGCTCAATTCCTCCAGGACTAACTTATGATGAGCTTGTTTATGTTGCTGAATCTCAAGTTATTTTGAAACATGGCACCGATGCTAGTGGTGACTGGCAACCCTGGAGCTTTTCACCTTCTAAGCCCTTGTATTCTGAACTGACCAGCACGACACTGATTCCGGGGTTTTTGCTTTTTCCCAATAATCCACTTTTAGCAAGCAAAATAATTCCAGTATTAATGGGCAGCACTATTCCTGTTTTATTGACTTTGATTGTTTTTTATTTTTTTAGAAATAAGATTTGTTTAGTTAGCGTTGGTCTTGTTGCTACTCTCAATCCTTGGATTTTTCAGTTTTCCAGAATGGGTTTTGACTCACTTTTTAGTATCTTTTTTTATTTGTTAGGAATTGTGTCTCTACTGTATTTAAAGAAATGTTGGAAAATTTTAGCAATAGCGCCATTTTTTTGGGGATTTTTTCAATATCAGGGCCACAAAGCAATTTTAGTTCCTTTAGTGGGGCTTGTTTATCTAATTTTATTGATTGAAAACTTTGTTAAATACAAAAGAGTCAAGTTTGGAGATAAACTAAAAAAAACTTTAATAAAAACTTTACCAGTGCTACTGGTTCTTATCTTTGCTTTTTTACTGACTGCCAACTATTTATATAGATTAAAAACAATGAGTTCAGCTTCAAGAAGTGATGAGCTCTCTTTAATTGATCAAGAGGCTTTAGCCAATATGGTTATTGAAAAAAGAAGATTAGCTTTTGATTCTCCTTTAGCAAAAATTTTTGATAATAAAATTACAGCTTACGCTGGTTTAGTTTATCGAAGCTTACTAAAATCTTTTGATCCTTATCTACTTTTTTTAAGAGGAGATTTGGCAGTTGATACTTTTGCTGTAAATAATCATGGTTTTTTTCATCGAATAGATATAGTTTTACTTCTAATATTTTTTATATTAATCACTCAATCTGTTAAAAATTTTATTTTAGTTATATTTTTCTTTTTATCCTTTGTTTTGATAGGAACCTTTCCCAACCTTATTAAAAATCAGGAAACTTGGATTACTTTTAGAGGCTCCTTTGCTTTTTTGGGTTTAGTGATGATGGCTGGTGTTGGTTTAGCTTCACTAATTAGTCAATTAAAAACGAAAAGAATGCAAATTTTTTCAGTTTTATTTTATTTGTTATTTGCTTCTCCATTTTTTTACACTTATTTTTTTCGCTATCCTATTACTCAAACTCTACACAAAGGTTTTTATCAAAGAGTCTTAGCAAATTACATAGCAAGAAATCCCAACAAAAAGCTTGTCTTAGTCACTGATTTGACAACTGCTACCTATGACTATTTATTGACTTATAATCAATATATTAAAACTGAACCGGAATCAATGATTAATAAGTTTGCTAACGAAAGTAATAAAAAAATTGATAATGGAAGAATTAGAATATTTGAAGATTGTCCAGAAAATTTAAATACAACAGTTGATAAAGATACAATTTTAATAGTTGATCGCTTAAAAGAACCTTGTGCTTTAGAAAAAAAGCCAACATACAATAGCCAGATAGTTTCATTAATAGACGGTGGGACCCATTTTTCCATATATAATGATCAACTCTGTTCTCAGTTCTCATTCCAACCCTACCTCAATCTTAAGCAAAATTATTTAGCTGTTGAAAAATTAGATTTGGAAACATTCTGCACTTCTTTTTTGATTAGTCGCTAATTTATTTGTTTATCCAGTTCTTAAGCTATATAATCTAAGAAATGAAAAGAAAAAAACTAAGAGTTGGTTTTGATTTAGATGGGGTTTTGCTTTATAACCCAGCTAGAATTGTTCGTCCCATTATTGCCTTGATGAAAAAGAAAAAGGTGCTAATTGATCGTAATGAGCTTGAATTTTATGTGCCTGAACCAGGAATAGGCCAATTTTTTTGGGAATTACTTCACAAATCTAGTATGTGGGTAGCTCCGGGTTTTGAGCAGATTGAAGAATTAAAAAATCAAAAATTGATAGAACCCTATTTAATAACTGGGCGTTTCGGTCACTTAAAAAAAGATTATTTAAAATGGAAGCAAAAAATGGGAGCAGAAGACCTCTTTGTAAACTGCTATATGAATGGTCGTAATGAACAACCTCATCTCTTCAAAGAAAGAATGATTAAAGAATTGAAATTAGATGTTTTTATTGAAGATAATTGGGATATTGTTCAATATTTAGATCAAACCTTTGGCCAAAAACAGGACTATCAAGATTTGGTAAAAATTATTTGGTTGAGTAATATCTTAGATTTCAAAATTAATTATCACGCAAAAGCAAATAATTTAAAACAAGCCCTATCACTTATTAATTTTAGGCGAGAAAACTGATGAAAAGGGTCACTATTGTCAGTGATTTTTATATTCCTCATTGGACTGGAATTTCTAAATCAATTGCTTATTTAGCTAGAGCAATCAAAGAAGAATTTGCGACAACTGTTTTAACTGTGCAGTTTAAAAAAAAGCTTTCTTTAGAAGAACAAGAAGTGGGCTTAAAAATAATTCGTCGACCATATCTTTTTTCTTTGAGTCGAGCTAAATTTTCTTTTTCCCTCATTTTCTATTTTTTAAAAAATATTAATAAAACAGATATTGTTTTAATTAATTCTCCCTCTATTCATATTTTACCGATTAGTTTAATTGCCAAATTATTTGGAAAAAAATTACTAATTTTTCATCAGGGCGATTTAATTTTACCCAAAGGCTTACTAAATTATTTGATTGAGAAATTTTTTGACTTAGCGAGTCTCATAAGTTTCTACTTAGCTCAAAAATTAGCGACTTACACCCAAGATTATGCTTTTAATTCTAGACTATTAAAAAAGTTTATTAAAAAAACAGTGGCTTTTGTGCCACCTCTACCCTATTTTGTTGAGGGTGAGGAGCAGAAAAAAGCTGATCCTGAAATCGAAAAAAAATTATTAAAACTCAAAAAAAAGAAAAAGTTTTTAATAGGTTTTGCTGGTAGATTTACTGAGGAAAAGGGTTTTGATGTTTTATTGAAAGCAGCTACACAGCTCAGTAAAAGAAGAAAGGACTTTTTTCTAATTTTTGCTGGTGAGACCAATATTGCTTATGAAAAAACTTTTTCAAGAAATAAAGCCCTCATCGATGGTTTAGAAAATAAACTGATTTTTTTGGGTTTATTAGATGACAGTCAATTGAAAGCTTTTTATCAGTCATTAGATCTATTTATTTTACCCTCTCGTTCAGAATGCTTTGCGTTAGTACAAGCGGAAGCTATGGCTCAAAAAACTCCAGTTTTAGTTTCCAATATAGCCGGAGCTAGAGATCCAGTCAGACAGACTGGTTTTGGTCTATTATTTGAATCAGAAGACTCACATGATCTAGCAAAAAAAATTGAAGAATATTTGAATGCATCGCAAACTTTTCACAATAAATTTAGAAAAGTTCTGGGATATTTTGATTATAAAAAATCTAAAAAAGCTCTGTTAGACTTCTTAAATACAGTTAGCTAAAACTAATTACTTATTCTTTTAAAAATCAGCACCTCTGGATGGTCGTAAACTGTAAAAGCTTCATCGGCCCAAGAATCATTAAAACTAATTGGGATACCCAAATATTCTAAACTAGGATGAGATTTAAATTGAGCCACAAGTTTAAAATTGCCTTTGCCGCTCAGTAGGTCTTGATAAAATTTACTCATTTGTGGATATTTTTCTGGTAATCTTATAATGCTCCCCCAAGCTCGATTTGAAGACAAAATATAGTAGTCAGCTTTGGACAGAGTTGATCGTATTTCCAGCCACTTACTTTCGTTATCAGGGATAAAAACCGCTAGTTCTTGGTTTTCATAATATTGAGAATAATTTTTCAAACTGATCGGTAAAGTATCATCCCAGTGTTCGGTAATCAATAAACATTTGCTTGGGATGTTTGCATAAATCCACTCAGATGCTTGGATACGTGAATGAGGTTTTATGTAAATAGAAACAAACATTAATGGCCAGACGCTCAGTATAAAAATAACAATAGTCGAGTAAAGTAATTTATTAGTTCTTTTTTTTAAAAAACTACTAACTCCGAATCCAGCAAAAATAGCTAAGAATGGATAAATAACTAGATAATATCTAATTGATTGGACAAACTGTTGTGAATAGTAAGTTAAAAAACAAAATAGCCAAAATAAAACTAAAGCTAATACCAATAATTCGGCTTTTAGCTTTAGTTTTTTAAAAGATAAAACAATTTTTTTAATTGAGTACACAATCCCTTTAATAGCGAACATACTAGCTACTAAGCCGAAGCCAAAAAACACTAAATTTTTTAAACCAAAAAATCTTGAACGGTCTATCCACTGAATAGCTGGTGGAAACCATACTTCATTCCCCTCTAGAGATCTAAGTTCTTTTAAGTTGTTTATAAAATCGGTGGCTAAATTAATTTGAAAAAAAGAAGTATTTTCAAAAATATATGGTGAGCTGATACGTAAAGATAAATAAGTACTAATAAAAAAAATAAAAATTATGCGAAAGATTTTAATTAGGTTTTTTTTATAAGATTGTTTAGCAAACTGTTTTTTTATTGGCCAAAAATAGCTTAAAGCTAAAAGGCTCAAATTAAGCGGCAAAATAAAGACGCCTGATATTTTGCTGGAAATTGCTAATCCTGAAAAAATTCCACTCGCAATTAGCCAACAAAGTTTTCTTTTGAAAAAAAACTGCAAGCTAAAATAAAAACTAGCAAAAACAAATAAATTTAAAAAAGTGTCAGTGGTAAAAAAGTGGGCTTGTTGAATTGGTAAAACTGATAAGGCATAAATAAAGATGGCCCAGAACTTGGTGTTGGGATCTATTTTTAGCTTTTTATCTTTTAAGTTTTTTTCCAGTAGCAAAACTGTCAAATAAATGATGGGAATGACTAGTAAGTCGGCCAAAGCCGATAATAATCGACCGGTAATAGTAATTTCCTCTAAGGAGTCTTGTTTTAATAAACTAGTAACTAATTTGTTTAGTGAAGGAGCTAAGTTACCATAAACAAAAAAGCTTCTTTCATGATTTCGGGGGTTGAGTCTAGAAAGCTGTGGGTCAAAATATTCGCTCAAACTATTTGGGATTTTTAGTTCATTAATGGTCATGTTTAAGAATCTTTCGTCAGGATGTAAGAAATGTCCTTGATCCCAATTAATATTGATTAATCTCAAGCTAGCAGCTAGAAATAAGATGAGGATCGGGAGAAGCTTTTTTTTAAATTTTGACACAACTTAATTATATAATAGCCCGACCCGTAACAGCTCAAGCAAAATTGTGTTACACTATTCTTACTATGACAGATCAAAGTCAATTTCCCCATCAAGTTACAAAAGTAGATAAACGCTCTTGGTTTAAACGTTTAGGCAGTTCGCTCAGAGGTGTTTTAACCGGTTTACTGCTCTTTGTTATTGCCTTTCCTATTTTAATTTGGAATGAGGGGCGAAGTATTCAGATTGATCGCAGCTTACAAGAGGGAGCTAGTGTCGTAGAAAGTACTGAGGTTGATAGTATTAGTCCTGAACAAGATGAAAAATTAATTCATTTTATTGGTGAAGCTCGTACTCCCAGCACCCTAACTGATAACAATTTTGCTATAAGTGAAAGTGCTTTAAAATTACGAAGAATTGTTGAGCTTTATCAATGGTCAGAAGAGCAAAATACAGAAAGAGTAGAAAAGATAGGTGGTGGTACTGAGAGTACAACTACCTATTCTTATAAACAAGTCTGGAGTGATCGTTTAATTAATACACAAGACTTTCAAGAACAGACTAATTATAGCAACCCTCAAAGTAAGCCTCTAGAAAATGAAGAGCAAATCGCCAGCCCAGTCAGCGTTGGAGCCTACACTCTTCCCGATCGTTTAATTGGTTCTTTATCTGAATATGAGCGCTTGACTTTGGCAAATGATTTGTTAGTTGATTTGCCTAACACCCAACAAGAACAATGGCAAGTTTTTAATAATTATATTTATCAAAGTGAAGATCCAAGTAACCCGAAAGTTGGTGATGTGAGAGTATGGTATCAGATTTTAAGACCAGGTGTAGTTAGTGTGATGGCGAGACAGCAAGGAGAAACTCTTCAAGCTTATAAAACTAAAAACGATCGAAGTATTGAAATGATACGTTTGGGTGAAGTTTCTGCTGAAGAAATGTTTGAAGGAGCTGTTCAAACTAATTATTTTATGACTTGGTTTATTAGAGTTTTGGGGTTTTTGTTTATGTCTATGGGGTTGAATACTTTCTTAGCTCCTCTAATTGTATTAGTGGGAGTTGTTCCATTATTTGCCAAGATACTGCGTTTTGGTACTAAATTACTGACAGGCACAATTGCCTTGGTGTTATCATTGATAACGATTGGGGTGGCTTGGTTGTTATATCGACCTTTGATTGGCTTGGCAATTTTATTAGTAGCAGTAGCTATAATTGTGATTTTTACTAAATTAAAACCCAAGGCAAAAGTCGATAACAAAAATTAAGTGAAGCAAAATTTTTTATTTAGATTTTGCCTTTATGTTACAATGAGATATTGTTTTACAGAGTAGTTGTTGACTTATTTTAGTTGCATTTCTCAGAGAAAGAATTGTATGAGTGTTTATTATCAAAGAAGATCTTTAGCGGAAGATAAAAAATCAAAAAAGGTAATTAGTGATGTCTTGGCTATTATAGAAACAGCAAAACAGCTTGGGATTAAAGTGGAGCATATCCCCTATACAGAATTAATTAAATTAAATTATCTGGGCCAAGAGGCTTATCTTTATCATCGTACCCCTCCCCACACCACCGCAACCGCCCGGATTTGTTGCAGTAATAAAACTATCACTAGAAATTTGCTGATCAGAGCTGGTTTATCTGTTCCGTGGGGTTATTTACTTAAAGATAGTGATAGTCGCGAATATCAATTAAAAGTTTTTAATGATCTTAAAAAACCACTTGTTGTAAAAGCTATTGATGGTTCAGAAGCGATAGCAGTAACGACTAATATCAAGAGTCAAAAAAAATACTTGGAAGCCCTAAAAGAAAGTTTTGCCTATGATAGAGCTGATGAAAAAAGAGCTCTAGTTGAAAGAATGTTCGATGGTAAAGAATATAGAATTTTAGTTAATAGAGAACGAGTGATTAGCATTATTGAGCGCTTACCAGCTAACGTGATTGGAGACGGAAAACACACAATTAAAGAGTTAATTGAAATTAAAAACCAAGATCCCAGAAGAGGTAATAAAAAAGATGATAAAGCCTTATTTAAAATTAAAATTGATCAAAAAGTGAAAGACTTTTTGGCTAAATCTAAGCTTAGTTTAGATAGTGTAGTTAAAAACAAACGACAGGTGTTTTTGCGAGCTCACAGCACTTTAAATATTTCGCTAGGAGGTGACACTGTTGATGTAACTGATAAAATACATCCTTCAGTTAAAAAAATTGCTATTCGTGCTATTCAAGCAATTCCTGGATTAAGTTGGTCGGGAATTGATTATTTAACTAAAGATATTTATGCTCCGCAAAAAAAGAATGATTACGCTATTCTAGAGCTTAATTCTTCTCCACGCTTAATATGGCAAGCTCAACCCTATTCTGGAAATAAACAGCCGGTGTTGCAGGAATTTTTAAAAAATATTTTTTCAGATCTTAAAAATTGATTTTTGTTTTTCTCTCGAGTAAAAAGTCAAGTATGAGTAAAATTTGTACTTGATTTTTTGATTTAATTTTGTTACTCTAAACTCAGATAATAATTAACCAGTGAATAAGTTATTCGCTGGTTTTTTTAACCGACTATTTTAAGATTAATATAAAATTTTAGTGAAAGGATAGCTTATGACTAGTCAGCAAAAAAATAAAGTTTTAGGACGTCGTTGGTTTTTAGCTAAAAAAAGACTTTTTAAAAAAATTCCTAAATTACTCAATAATAATAAATTATCTGAACGTTTAGCTGGTCCTGACGTACTAGAATCTTGTGTTAATCAAAGTGACAATCCACAAAATTGTCTAACAAATGGTAAATAAGTA
>CAYXJQ010000033.1:0-2792 GCA_964464985.1 uncultured Pseudomonadales bacterium
GTTTTTGACGATTTTTTGTTGCGATAATGAGAGATAATTCTGTTGACGTTGACATTGATATAATATTTTTGTATTAGGGGCTATAATATTTTTTTTGCACTGAACCGAGAAAAGGTCCTTGTTTGACTTCAAATATTTCAGCTTGTGTTAACAGTTCGAAGCTATGACCCAAAGATCTTTGAAATAAAATATCCCCCTTTTTTAAAATTTCAGTTTGAAATAATTTCCCTTGTTTGTTGTAGAAATTTACTTTAACTTTTCCCTTAACAATGTAAAAAACCTCCTGCAAGCTATCCACAGAACATTTTTGAAAGCAATGGTAATGAGCTTTTAATTTAGCACCTTTGGGCTTTTTATGATAACCAACTTGCAAATAATCTTCCTTTTTTGAAAAAAAATCTAAATTATCAATTGGAAACTGTGCCCTCACAATATAAGCAATTTCTTTGTTGTTATAGAGGATTTTTTTGATGTTTTCTGTTTTTGACATATTTGGTTAAAAACTAGTGGTGTAGATTAAATACAAAATACAAATAAAAAACACTAATAGCAACCAGTATTTAATTTCGATCAATTTATGACATAATATACCAGATAATCAACGTTTTATTTATTAGAGCTTTTACTCTTTTGAGGTTTAGATTTATTAAACTTCACTGTTAGAAATTATTAAAAAAATCAATGGATATAATTTTTTCAACCTATGAGGCTAAAGAAATTGGTGGAAGTTATTTGCGTTCCCTGTCTTTAGCGCAGGGATTAACTGAACTAGGACATCAAGTAACTTTGTGGACTAGTGCTAAAAAAATTAGTTTCTTACCAAAAGTAAGTTATGAAAAGGGTGTAAAGGTCGTAGAATCAATAGGTTTAATGCCTTATCGTTTTCGAAAAGGGGGAAATGACATTTTTGATATTTGTTTTAGAAGTTTGGCTATTTTCTTTTCAAAATGTGATGTTATTCAAAGTTTTAATCATCGGCCAGCAGCGACTATTCCTGCTCTGATTAAGTCTCGCTTTTTTCCAAAAACAAAGTGGTTTTTGGATTGGGCTGACCTCTGGGGAAGAGGAGGTATAGCAGATCGTCGTTATGGACCTTTTAGTTTTTTAACAGTGAATTTTGATCATTATACTGAGCGTCTTTTTATTCGTTTAGCTTTTGCTGTTACAGCAATTAGTGATGATTTAGTTAAAAAAGCTAAATTAATTAGAAAAAAAAAGAACAACATATTTTTTCTAGGTGTTGGAGCTAATATTCAAGGCATTAAGACGATGTCTAAATTTCTTGCGAGACGCAAACTGGATTTGAGTCAAACAAAAAAAATATTAGTTTATTTATATGTTGGCACTTATGATGAAGAGTTATTGGCTAAAACTTTTATAGAGTTAAACCATTTAAGGAAAGATGTGCTATTAATGTTGTTGGGTCCTCCAATACCAGCTTTCGAGAAAAAAATAAACGTTCATAAGAGTTTAAACAATAAGGTTATATATCAAGGAGTTGTTGATAGAGATTTGCTAAGTTTATATTTGTCGGCTGGCGATTTAATGCTTTTACCTTTTGCAGATAAAGAAATTAATAGGGGTAAATTTCCCAATAAACTGGGAGATTATTTGGCAGTTGGCAGACCCACGATTGCTAATCCAACCGGCGAAGTTAAGAAATTGTTGACTCGGGAAAAAGTTGGAATTTTAGCTCCAGAGACACCCAAGGAGTTTGCTTCTGCGATAAATAAAAGTCTTAAACAAGCAAGTAAATTAAAACAGCTGGGTAAAAATGCTAGGATATTAGCTGATAAACTATCTTGGCGCACTATTGCTCAAGAGCTTGAAGCTTTTTACATTAAATAGGTTTTTTCTAAAAAACCAAGTATTTTTTTCTTGATTGAAATATATGCTTGGACTTAACTTACATAAGTGAACAAGTTTTGTTATCTGTCTCCATATAACTTTAATTATTGTTGCTAAGACAATTGGTGTTTTATCGTTTATTTCGGCGTAATATTTTCGATGTTGATCATTGTTTTTTCGATTAGGATTGAGTCGATATGAGGCCAAACAGGCATCAACACAATAGAGTTGACTGTGTTGTGCAAATTTTTGCCAAAGCTTCATGTCCATTGAATAAGGCACCTCATCTAATTTGCCTCCAGTTTTTTCCCATAGTGATCTTCGCCAAAAAGTTCCCTCTTGCATAATAAAACCCAATAATTTTCTGGTATATAATCCTTTTTTAATTAAAGACCTTATGTACAGAGGTTTTCTAGCTAAATATATGAGGTGTCCAGTTTCGTTTATGGTAGATGGCAAACTTGTTAGCCAATCTATTTCTGGAAATTTTGCAAAAATACTAGCTACCAGCTTGAAGGTGCCTGGTTTAATAATGTCGTCACTATTAATCCAAGCCATAACTTCACCGTTAGTTTCTGCAAAACCCTTGTTAATGGCATGAGATTGTCCTCGATCTTTTTTACTCTCAAAATAATCAATTTTTTTTTGATATTTTTTGATAATTTCCAAACTTTGATCACTTGAACCCCCATCTATTATTAGATATTCAAAATTGGGATAATCTTGATTTAAAACTGATTGAATTGTTTCTTCAATAAATTCTCCTTGATTGTAAGACGGAGTGACAATAGAAATTTTAGGCAATTTCTTCATAGAAAAGTGTTTCTAGTAACAGACATCAATTTTCTTCAACTGATATAATTTCACCGAGAACACTTACCTGATCAAAATTCAACCACAAGTTTTCTCCGACCAACAAGCTTTCCTTTTTACGATAAAAATAA
>CAYXJQ010000034.1:0-13977 GCA_964464985.1 uncultured Pseudomonadales bacterium
CACTTGTTTTGCTAAACAGAGTGGGTTATTTATTGTACAATTGATCAGTCTTATGTCAGCAAAACGAGATTATTACGAAGTTTTAGGTTTAGATAAAAATGCTACTCAAGCGGATATTAAGTCTGCTTATCGTAAAGCGGCCCTAAAATATCATCCAGATCGCAATAAAGAAAAAGATGCCGAAGCTAAGTTTAAGGAAATTAATGAGGCTTATCAGGTGCTTTCAGATAAACAAAAGCGTCAAACTTATGATCAATTTGGTCACGCAGCTTTTGATCCTTCTAGTGGTATGGGTGGTGGAGCTGGACCTTTCTCTGGTTTTGATTTTTCTGGTTTTGGTGGAGCTGGTCAGCAAGGGCCTTTCACTTGGTCTTCTACTAGGGGCAGTGAAGCTGGTGGTGGTTTTGATTTTTCTGATCCTTTTGAAATTTTTGAGCAATTTTTTGGTGGCGGCTTCGCTCGCGCTCGCCGCCCTCGTTACGGAGTAAATATTAGCTTTATGGAAGCAGTTCAAGGTGCTGAAAAAGAAATTACACTGCAAGATGGCAAGAAGAAGAAAATTAAAATTCCAGCTGGTGTTAGTAATGGCACCAGAATTCGTTTCGATGATTTTGATGTGAGTATTGATGTTGGCGTTCATCCTCGGTTTAAACGAGATAATTCTGATGTTTTTGTTGATGAATACATTCCGTTTACCTTGGCAGCCTTGGGCGGGGAATTAAAAGTAGAAACTCTCAACGATGAATTGAAAATAAAAATTCGTCCTGGTACACAGTCACATACTTTAATTCGTCTCAGAGGAGAAGGAATTAAACACTTAAGAGGTCGAGGAGTTGGGGACCTATATGTTCGTTTAATTGTTAAAATACCAGAAAAACTAAGTCGTGAGCAAAAACGCTTATTGGAAGAGTGGAAAAAATTGGATCAAGAATAGTCTTAGTGAATTTACAAATAAATAGATTGCTGTTATAATCCAAACTTGAGATTAAGGTGGTTTTTTTGAAGGACTGATCTTGACGATAAGTCCTTTTTTGTTAATTAGCTTAATTTCTTAATTGCAAACATTTATAAAGAAAGAATATTATGCCAAGTACCCAATCAATTGTTCGCACAGATTTTGCGGCAGCAGTAGTACAAATCGCTGAAGAACGAAAAATTGAAGCAGAAGATATCTACGAAGCAATTCGTCAGGCTCTAGTATCTGCTTATCGTAAACAAATGGGAGAATTAGATGAATCTTTTCATTACTTTGTTGAGTTAAATAAAGAAAGTGGCGCTGCCAAAATTTTCCAAGCTCCAGTTACAAAAGTAGATGAAGAAACTGAAGAAGTTTTAGAGTGGGATGAGAGTAAGGCAGAAGAAGTGACACCAGCTGGTTTTGGCCGAATTGCGGCACAAACTGCTAAGCAGGTAATTTTACAAAAAATTCGAGTTACTGAAAGAGACACAGTTATTGCCGCCTATCGTGAAAGACTTGGCGAGGTGATCACTGGTCAGGTGTTGCGTATGCAGGGCCCTAATGTCATTGTTGATATTGGTCGTGGTCAAGGATTTATGCCTCCAGAGGAACAAATGCGTGGAGAGTTTTATCGACTTAATCAGCGTATGGCAGTCTTAGTTAAGGATATTCAAGAAAGTGCCAGAGGTCAACAAATTATTGTATCTAGATCAGATTCTCGTCTAGTGGAACAACTATTTGAAAGAGAAGTGCCTGAGATAGCAACAGAAGCGGTAGAAATTGTTTCAATAGCCCGTGAAGCAGGCGTGCGTACCAAGCTCATTGTTCGTTCTGCTCAAAGCGGTGTTGATCCGGTTGGATCTTGTGTTGGCCAGCGTGGAGTGAGAGTTCAAAAGGTGATTGAAGAATTAAATAATGAAAAAATTGACATTATTCCTTTTGCCGAAGATAAAGTGCAATTACTAAAAGCCACTTTGGCTCCAGCAGAAAGTCTGGTTATAGATATTGATGAAAAGAAAAAAATGGTGACTGTCACTGCTCCCGATGATCAATTATCTTTGGTTATTGGTCGTGGTGGTCAAAATGTTCGCCTAGCAGCTAAATTAACTGGTTATCAGATTACTGTTAAATCAGCCACTGGTAAAGTTGAGTCAGCAGTGACGGGTGAAGAAGAACATGAGATTGATACTTTTGGTATTAGTGATGATACTAGAGAAATTTTGATTCAGTATAAATTAACCACACTCAATGATCTTGTGCGTTTTCGTGAAAAATGGGTTGATATGGAAGAAATTGCCGATAGCGATCGACAAATTTTATTAGATAGAGTAGCAGAGTATTTAAAAGAAATAGAATAAAACCATGGCTTTAATTAAACGCTGTCCAGTTATCACGATCATGGGTCATGTTGACCACGGTAAAACTACATTGTTGGATTATATTCGTCAAAGTAGAATTCAGGCTGGTGAGGCTGGAGGAATGACTCAGCACATTGGGGCTTATCAAATTGATTTTAAAGATCAGAAAATTACTTTTATTGATACTCCTGGTCATGCAGCTTTCAATAAAATGCGCCAACGAGGAGCTCAAGTAACTGATCTGGTAGTTTTAGTCGTGGCAGCTAATGATGGGGTAAAACCTCAAACAATAGAATCTATTCGACATATTAAAGAAGCAAAAGTGCCAGTATTAGTAGCTATTAACAAAATTGATTTACCAGATGTCCGTCCAGACAATGTTAAGAGTCAATTAGCTGAGCATGAACTTTTAGTTCAGGAATATGGTGGCGATGTGGAGGTGGTAGAAATCTCTGCTAAAACTGGTAAGGGAGTTGATAAACTTTTGGAAACTATTATTCTTTTAACTGATTTATTGGAACTCAAAGCTGATCTTAGTGCACCTCTGGAAGCGGTAGTTATTGAGTCAACTAAGGATAAAAATAAGGGTCCAGTAGCAAGAGTTGTTGTTAAACAAGGAAGTTTAAAAATCCGTCAAGATTTATTGGTTGGAGATATTGCTGGTAAAGTGCGTGGTTTAATCAATGAAAAGGGAGAGCTTTTAGAAGAAGTTTTACCTGGTTCACCTACAGAAATTATTGGTTTAAAAGAAGTTCCAGAAGTGGGTGAAATTGTGAGAGAAGCAGGCATTGATTATAGTGCAGTTGCCGAGAGTGATTTTAGCCAGACTGGAGACTTAGAAAAAAGTTTTACTAGTGCTGAAGAAAACGTCGATTGGGACAAATTAGATTTAGATTACATTTTGGGCCAAAAAGAAAAGATTAAATTAATTGTAAAGGCAGATGTTAAGGGTACCCTTGAAGCCATTTTGCAGAGTTTAGACAAGGACAGTGTTGAGGTTTTGCGTTGTGGAGTGGGTCAGATTACTGAAGAAGATTTGGAATTAGCTACTGGTGAAAAAGTGTTGTTAATTGCTTTCAATATTAAGGTATCTAATAAAACTAAAAAAATTGCAAAAACATTGGGGGCAAAAATCAAAGAATATGATGTAATTCATCATTTAATTGAAGACTTACAGAAACAAATGTTAAAACTAATGGATTCAACCATAGATGAAGTAGTGACTGGAGAGGCAGAGATTTTAGAAGTTTTCGAGATGAAGGGCGAGCGAATTGCTGGAGTGAGGGTTAAGACTGGTGAAATCAAACAAAATGATTTGCTACATCTTAAACGCGCTGAAGAGATCATTGCTAATCCAGTGATTAAAAAAATGATGCATGGTAAAGAAGAGATTAAAGTGGTTAAAACTAAAAACGAGGCTGGCTTGACTTTTAAAAACAAAAAATTAGATTTTGAGGTGGGCGATTTAGTAATTGCTTATACTCAAGAAGATTAATTTTAAATTAAAATAAAAAGCTGTGATATAATATCCAGGTTAAAAAATAATAATGCTTACTTTGCTAAACAGGCTAAGGCTTGTTGGTTAAAGGTAACAATCGAAAGGATCTATGGCATTAACTAGTAAACAAAAATCTCAAATTATTAAAGATTTTGCTTTATTCGAAGGTGATACCGGATCACCAGAAGTACAAATTGCCCTTTTAACTGCTTCAATTCAAGAGTTAAGTGAACACCTCAAAACTCATAAAAAAGATAATCATTCCCGCAAAGGTTTATTAAAACAAGTTTCTAAACGTCGTCGTTTACTCAATTTTTTATTAGGTCGTAGCGAAGAACGTTATCGCAAGTTGATTGACAAGCTAGGTTTAAGTAAATAACTTAAATTCTTATTGCAAAGTAGAAAAAAATCTTTTACACTGGATAAGTTATTATTTTGTCGGTGATAAAACACAATATTAGGTGTTATTAAGAAAATAGAAGAAGGAATAAATGTCAGAATCTTTATCTCCAGAAATTAAAAGTGATATGAAGTCAATTAATACTGTGGATAAACGCAGTGCTAATTTGGTTGATCAGAGCAAAGATGCAGCCTCCAATCTCCATAAGACTGATCAAGAAATGCAAGAAGTTCAAACAGAGGGAGTATTGACAGAAAATGAACAAAACGACGATAACTATACAGAACAAGAATTTCAAGCAATGAGCGTTGAAGATAAGAAAGCTTTTTTATCTGAACTACAAACTTTAGCTAAAGAAAAAAACTCAATGTTTGTGTTAGAAATTAAGAAAAATAAAAAAGAAGGTCAACTGTTTAAATTAGCTATGGCTTATAGTGAAACTGAAGAAGAGCTTCGACAAAAAATGGAAGTTTTCAAAGAAAAGAAAGCTCTAATAGAAGCTAAGCATGAGGAGCAAACTGCAAAAGCAACTGAGAAGTATGAAAAAGATAATGAGCAAATTAAAAGCGAATCCAAAAATAAAATTATTGAATTAGCTAGGGAGTTAAAAAAGAATCCTTCAGTTGAAGATTTACGCATTGAAGCAAAGCGATTAGATTCGTCATTTGCTTATTTTGGTTTACAAAAAACTGCTGAAATTGGTGAAGCCGTAGCCGCTAGAAGAGATGGGGTTAAAGAGGATTCTAATGTGGCGAGTTTAATCGATCAAATTAGTGTTGAACGTGGTAATTTGGATGCCAAACTAAAAGAAAGAAAAGAACAGTTAGTAGTTGAATTAGCTAGTATAGAACAAGGCACTAAAAGTGAACTAAGTCAATTGAAGAGTTCAACTTTAGCTGAAGTAACTGAAATTAAACAGCAACTAACACAAATTGAACAGGATCGTGACAAAGCCGAACAAGAATTTACTGATCTAGAAGCAGAAATTGAAGATAAACAGCGATTGCAAAGCTCGATAGATCTTCTAAAAGACGAACTACGTGATTTTGGTTTTGCTGATGGTCAAAAAATTATGGCCGATTTAGAAAACAGAGCTGCTAATACGCTTAGCATGGAATCTTTATCTGCAGACAAAGAAAGTTTTGAGAGTCAGCTGAACACGATTATTAATAGTGGTGAAGAATTAGAAAAGGCTTTAGATGAGGCTAGACAATTAGCTGAACAAACTAACAACAATTCTTACAGTGAGCAGCTTGTTAAATTAGTTGAAGAAAAAGATGGTTTAAGAATTGAAAAAGAAAATTCTCACAATGATTTGGTCAAAGAATTAAATGAACCATTCGCTCTAGCTATTGAAAAAGCGCGCGCTACTTCTCCAGAAGAATTAAGAGAAGGAACCAGCGCTATTGAGCTAGTTTCTCTAATTTCAAATTTAGGAGGTGAAGTGAAAAAAGCAGAAAAAAGCATCAATAAGTCAGCTAGAGCTTTAAATAAATTTCTTGTAGGACTTGAAAAACGTTTTTCTAAATTGCAATCTAAATTAGATGCAGCTAAACGCCTGGCCGATAACCAGGTTAATGGTTTGGCAGCTCATACATCTGAGAAGATTTTTACGGCTCAAACAATTGCAGAACAAGCCAAAGAAGGTGATTTTAGTCAGGTTGCTGGGTCAGAAAACTGGTTAAAGAAAACTTTTTCAAAATTATTTGCAAAGAGATAGACTGGTTTCGTTAATCAAGTTAAACATAAAAAAACTCGGCTTGAAGGCCGGGTTTTTGTTTATTCTATGCTATAATAGCCTTATATTAATTAGATAGAAGAAGCTCAAGGAGAGTTTTTGAGGATTCAAAAAAGACGAGAAATATTTCTCTTCTTTTCAGAATACTCACTCCCTTTGAATTTCTAAAAAGACCCTTTTAAAAAGGGCAAGAAAGAAGGATATGTCTTATCCAAGTTATGAAAAACAATATCATCGTGACGTGCAAGTCGGTGATAAAACCATTAAATTTACAGTTGGTAAATTTAGTGAGCAAGTTAGTGCTGCGGTACTAGCTCAATGTGGTGACACTGTGGTACATACTACAGTTGCGCTGGGTCGAAAAGTTAATATTGGTTATTTTCCCCTATCAGTTGAATTTGAGGAGAAACTCTATTCAAGTGGTATGATCAAAGGCTCTCGTTGGGTAAAGAGAGAAGGTCGTCCTACTGATGATGCAATTTTACGAGCTAGAGTGATAGATCGCACTATGCGTCCTTTATTTCCAGATGGAATTAAACACGAAGTACAAATAATTGGCACGGTTCTATCTTATGATGGTGAAAATGAGCCAGATATGATGGCTCTATTGTCTGCTGGTTTAGCACTAGAAATTAGCGAAATTCCTTTTGACGGGCCTATTGCTGGAGCTAGATTATCTTTGGCTAAGGATGGAGCAAAAGAACAATTTATTTTTAATCCTCTAAAAAGTGAAATTGAAGAAAACGATCTTGATTTGATTGTTTCAGCTTCTAAAACTTCAATTGTCATGGTCGAAGCTGGAGCAAACGAGGTTAAAGAATCAGTTATTGTTGATGCTTTAGTTAAAGCTCAGGAAGTTTTATCTGGAGTGTGTGGAGAAATTGAAAAAATTGCCAAAGAAATTGGCAAAGAAAAAGTAGTTTTAACTGAAGAAGTTAGTGAAGAGGAACAATCATTTATCAGTGAGTTAAAATCAGAAATTGATCAAAAATATGGTCCAGAAATTCATCAAGCTGTGCTTAAGAAAGCCAAGCTGGAGGATTCTGGTGTCAGTGATTTAATAGACAAAATTGTTGCTGAAAAAACCGATCAAGCCAAGGAAGGTGATAAAGAAGTTACTTCTGCTATGGTAGCAGATATCATTTATCAACTAGAAAAAGATGAAGCTCGAAGAATGATTCTTGAAGATGGAGTTCGCCCAGATGGTCGAAAAACTGATGAAATTAGACAAATTTGGACAGAAATTGATGTTTTACCTAGGGCTCACGGTAGCGCTATGTTTAAAAGAGGTGCGACTCAAGCTCTAACTGTAGTAACTTTAGCTGATCCTTCTTTGGGTCAGACAATTGAAGATATTACTGGTGAAAGAGTTAGTCATTATATGCACCATTACAATATGCCTCCTTATGCTTCTGGTGAAGCTGGACGCATTGCCTATCCTAAGAGACGGGAAATTGGCCATGGAGCGCTTGCCGAACGAGCATTAAGACCAATGCTACCTTCACAAGAAGAATTTCCTTATGCGATTCGAGTCGTAACTGAAATCATGAGCTCTAATGGCTCAACCTCTCAAGCTGCTGTTTGTGGTTCCACTCTGTCTTTGATGGCAGCTGGTGTGGCTCTTAAGCGACCTGTTTCAGGTATTGCCATGGGATTGATGAGTGACGGTAAAGATAAGTTTGTAATTCTCTCGGATATTCAGGGCTTAGAAGATCATGTCGGTGACATGGACTTTAAAGTGGCAGGTAGTGAAAAAGGTATTACCGCTATCCAAATGGATATTAAACTAAAAGGTATCGATAAAGAGATTTTAGTTAAGGCTTTGTCTCAAGCACGTAAGGGCCGTATGCACATTATGCAAGAAATGCTTAAAAACATTACTAGTTCACGAGAAGAATTAAGCCAATATGCGCCAAAAGTATCTCAATTAGTTATCCCTGCAGAAAAGATTGGTACAGTGATTGGTAGTGGCGGTAGTGTCATTAAGGATATTATTGAAAAAACTGGAGCAGAGGTTAATGTAGTTGAAGATAAGGAAAAGAAACAAGGTGTTATTAATATTTCTTCTCCTGATCAAAAAGCAATAGATCAAGCTTTGGAAATGATAGATGGCCTAGTTAGAGAAGTAGAAGTTGGTGATGAATTTGAAGGCGAAGTAACTAGAGTTGAAAACTATGGCGCTTTTGTTGAATATTTGCCAGGACGAGATGGCCTGCTTCATGTATCTAATATGTCTACTGATTATGTACGAGACGCTAATGAGAAAGTTAAACTAGGTGATCATTTAAAGATACGTATTAAAGAAATAGGCCTAGATGGTAAGGTAGCTTTAACAGCTCTCACTCCAGAGGAAGAAGCCGCTCAAAAAGAAGCTCGTTCTAATTCAACACGTGGCGGAGGTCAAAGACGTTTTGATCAGGGTCGAAGTAGTAATCGCAACTATCGTTCGAATAATAATCAAAACAACAGACGCCGTTCTTAATTAAATTGAGCGTAACCAGGGTTTTTTTGCTATACTAAAAAGATGCAACTGCCCGCAATTAGCAATCAACGCCAATTATTTGGCATCCTGGCCTTAGACGATGTTCTATCTTTAAGTGAAGTTTTATCTTTAGATTTAAGTTTAACTGATAACCTATCTTTTTTGGAACAGGTTCTCCTTTTATTAATGGAATTATCCAAAGAAGTAACTGGAATAGTTGTAGATCCAATTTATAGCTTAGCTTTATTGAGTTCTAAACCCAACAATGTAGGGGCGCTTATTCGCTTGGAACAACACCAATCAATAGAGGCTCAAGATATCCCTCAACTTTTTCCTAATTTTTCACTTTTAGAAATTCAAAACAATTATGCTTTGGCGAAATTAAGCCTTAATTATCAGTCTCACGAAGAGCAAGCCATGGTTAAAAAACAATTGTTAGCTGAAATTAGAGATTATAGTCAAAGTTTAAAAATTGATTTTTTACTTAAACTCCAAACTAATTTTGACAATGAAGAAATTTTATTAAATAGCATTCAAGAGCTCCATCCTTTTGTTGATGTTTTGGTTTTGGAGGGAGTTGCTCAACCTCTATTGGCAGCTACTATTAGTAGCGAATTAGATATTCCTTGGTTGTTAAGTGCTGATAATCAAAAAAATTTAAGTTATGAAAAGTTTAAAGATAATTTTAGAATAGCGATGGAAAATGGAGCAAAAGGTTTTTATTTGGGAAATTTTTTGTGGCGAGAATTAGCTCAATATCGTCGAAATGATCAAGAATTTGACTGGTCAGCCATGCAAAATTTTGTACGTACTACTTTGCGAGATCGTTTGATTGAACTTAATCGTATAGCTGAGGAATTAACTCTTTAAATATTTGGGTAAAATTATTGTTTGCTATAAATATTTTTTATTTATATATCAATCTTTTTTATAATTGATTATCAATGACTTTTCTGCTATAATACTAGCACAGTATTTAATTGATAATTAAAAAAGGAGACCTATGTTAGAACTCAAACCATTAGCCTATGCTTACGATGCTCTTGAGCCCCATATTGATGAAGAAACAATGAGGATTCATCACGATAAACATCATCAGGCTTATTTAGATAAATTTAAATTAGTACTCCAAGATTTGCCAGATTTAAAAGATTTGTCAGTTGATGAAGTTCTGTGGCGTTTAGCAGATTTTAAAGATAAGCTTGACTCCAAAACTTGGATGGCTTTAAAAAATCATGGTGGAGGTTTTGCGCATCATAATATTTTTTGGGAAATTATGTCTCCTGAAGGAGTAAGAGAGCCAGTCGGAGATCTCAAAAATTTAATTGAAGATCTGGGTGGTTTTGACAAGTTTAGGCAACAATTTAGTGATTTAGCAATGAGTCAGTTTGGTTCTGGCTGGGCTTGGTTAGTGCTTAATCAAGATAAAAAACTTGAAATGTATAATTTGCCCAATCAAGATTCACCTCTAACCCTACACCATCAACCGCTATTGGGTATTGATGTGTGGGAACATGCTTATTATTTAAAATACCAAAACCGTCGCGCTGACTATGTGGACGCTTGGTGGCAGGTAGTTGATTTTGCTGCTGCAGAAAAGCGTTATCAAGATGCTTTAACAAAAAACTATTCTTAAGAGTTTGAGCTTGCAGTCAACAGAAACTTGTTTTAGGATAGTTTCCTATGTTAGAAGTTATTTTGGATGTAGAAACTAAGCAAAGTTTCGATGATGTTGGAGGTTACTTTCCAGAAAAATTAGGTATTTCTTTTGTTGGTTTGTGTTTAAGAGAAAATGGCGATAAAAAAGGTCAATTTCTTTCTTTTTTTGAAAAGGATTTAAAAAAACTCTTTCCTTTGTTAGAAAGGGCAGACGTAGTGATTGGTTTTAATTTAGATAATTTTGACATTCCCACTCTAATTCCTTATTATCAAGCAGATATTAAAAAAATTCCCACTCTCGATTTATTAACACGTATTAAAGACAGCGTTGGTCATCGCATTGCCTTAGACGCTGTTGCTCAAGAAACTTTGGGCTCCGGTAAAATTGGAGATGGACTTGACGCTATTCGTTATTACCAAATTGGTGATCTAAAAGCTCTTGAAAAATATTGT
Source organism: uncultured Pseudomonadales bacterium (assembly GCA_964464985.1). GTDB lineage: Bacteria > Patescibacteriota > Microgenomatia > UBA1400 > PJMF01 > JAAZKO01. The sequence goes on from CAYXJQ010000034.1 coordinate 10,547, forward strand.
TTAGAGGATGTCAAAGTGACTAGAGATGTTTATGATTATGGATTAAGGAATGGCGAGGTCAAATTTCGCAATAAATGGAATCGATTAATCAAAGCTCCTGTTGATTTCTCTTTTGTAGCGAAAAAAGCTAGTGGTACGCAAATGAGTTTAATTTAAAAAAATATGAACAAAGCTAAACCTCAATTTTGTTACACTGCCTCAGGAGTGTTAATTATTGATCAGCGAGTTTTGTTGTTAAAACATAAAAAGTTAAAAACATGGTTAACTCCGGGTGGTCATTTAGAAGAAGGAGAATTTTTACATCAAGCAGCTGAAAGAGAATTTTTTGAAGAGACCGGATTAAAAGTGAAAGCTATTAGTCCACCTAATTTTGATTTAAATTTTGATCAACAAGATAAAAATATTTCTTTTCATCCTGTGCCAATTAGTATTAACTTGCATTGGATTTCAAAAAAAAATTATCAATATCGTTTAGCTGGTCAAAAGAAAAGAGAAAAGGAATGGCTAAAAGGTTGTGAACAACACCTAGATTTTCAATATTTATTAGCTAGTGAAGTTGATTTATCTACCTTACAGCAGAATGACGAATCAGAAGAAATTGCTTGGTTTACTTTAGGTCAAATTAAAAAAATGTCGCAAAAAGAAATCTTTGAACAGGTTAGATGTGAATTAATTTTGGCTTTTAAATTACTGAACATTTAACTGTTATAATCAGTGACAGAAAGTTTTTATGAAGCAACAACTAACTCAGAAGGTTAAATTTTTGCACAAGGTAGCAATAGTAAGAATTAATCAGGGTCAAAAAGAGGCTTTAATCTTAAAACGCAGTAGTGATTCAATTTCTCGTCCCAATGCCTGGGATTTACCAGGAGGTAACGCCGAGTGGCCTAGTATGGAGCAAGAGAGCACTGCTAACCTGCATCAATTGGATATTGCTAGAGAAGTCAAAGAAGAGAGTAACTTATTAGTTGAACCAGGTCTTTTTGATTTTGAGCATCTTATTTATTTTGCTAGTTACTTTGAAGCTGATCGGGATCTTTATAGCATTAATTGTGGTTGGTATTTAGATTTTTCAGAAAGCGATCAAGCAGAAATCAAAATTTCAAGAGAACATCAGAAGTTTGCATGGGTCAATTTAAATGATCTAAATAGTTATGATTTTGGTGGTGATAGAGGCCAGTTTGTTAAAAATATTTTAAATAAAGCTTTTAATAAATAATGAAAAACTTACTTAAAATTAATGATCTAAATGTAGAAGCTGATAAGAAATTAATTCTCAAAAATATTTCTTTGTCTATTAATAGTGGAGAACTAGTTGCTCTGATGGGTGCTAATGGAGCTGGCAAATCAACTTTGGTTAGAGTTTTACTAGGTGATGATAATTATCAAGTGAGTGCTGGTTCAATTAAATTTGCTGATCAAGATTTGATTGCTCTTAAACCAGAAGAACGTGCTAAATCAGGTTTAGCGTTTGTTTGGCAACAAGCCCCAGCAATTAAGGGAGTTGAACTATTTACTCTACTAAATTTAATTCAAGAAATTCACAACGGTGATTATGACTATGAATTAGCAGACTCTCTTTTATTCAGAGAAATTAACAGTAATTTTTCTGGTGGAGAAAAGAAAATTGCTGAATTAGTTCAAGTTTTGAACCAAAACCCTAAATTATTAGTTATTGATGAGTTAGACTCCGGTTTGGATATTGAGAATTTAGGAAAAGTTCTAACTGCTCTCAAGAAAGAATTAAAAAAGAGAAAAATAGCTTTATTAATTATTACTCACTCTGGAGCGGTTTTAGATGAAATTAAGCCAGATCGCATTGCTATTTTGCGCCAGGGAGAACTAGTTTGTCAAAGTCGAGATATTAAAAAAGTATTAAATACTATCAAAAAATATGGCTACCAAAAGTGCGAAAGCTGTAAAAACTGCTTATAAACAACTAGACCACCATATTGAAGAGATTCTTAGTATGTCTGGGTCAGAGGTGCTAAGTTCAGTAGAAGCTTGGGATAAATTTCCCTGGACTAGAGAGTATTTTGTTGATAAACCTAAAGAAGGATATTTTGTTTGGATTAAGGAGCAACCAAGCTGTTCTTTTTTAGGATGTGTTTCTCTAGATAAACCGGGCACAAAACAACAGTTAAATAATCTTATTGTCATAGAAGCTGGATTATATGTTGATTTAACTGGTACCTGTGAGTCAGCGGCCCTGCTTAGTGAAAAAATTAAGGGGAAAAGCAGGTCACATCAAGCTAAAGGAAAATTGTTATTGCGTCAAGGAGCTAGTTTATATTATCAGCACGTTCATGATTGGGATAAAAATGACCAGGTAAGCACTAATTATGAATTCTTCTTGGAAGAAGGAGCTAGTCTAGAATATACCTATAAAATTGAATCAGCAGCCAAGGCAATGCAATTGAAAGCGCAAATTCATTTAGCAAAGGGCGCCCGCTCTGATTTAAAAATATTAGCTAATTGTCAAGATACTAAAATGAATTTAACAGATATTGCTTATTTAAATGGGGCGGGCGCCAATGCCATTTCTACTTTGCGCTTAGTTGGTAGAAAAGGCGCCGAAGTTAAAGCTCGCTCCAGAATTATAGCAAGAGCTGCTGCCAAGGGTCATCTTGATTGTGGTGGTTTAATGCTGGATAAAAGTGCCAAGTTAGAATTGATTCCTGAACTTTTGGTGGAAAACCCTGATGCTCAATTAACTCATGAGGCTTCGATTGGTAAGTTGTCAGCAGAGCAAATTCTTTATTTACGAAGTCGAGGTTTGAGTGCCGGAGAGGCTGAAGATTTAATTTTGCGAGGTTTTCTAAGTGAATAATGTCAAAGAAACAAGCATTAAACAACTTATTTAGAATAATTGTGACCAATGGAAACAAATAATGAAAATTTTTGTAGCTTCAAAAAATCCAGTTAAAATTAATGCTGTTACTATTGCAGCTAGTGAAAGTTATCCTGATATCGAAGTGCACGGACTAGCGGTTGCTAGTGGAGTGTCGGAGCAACCAATGACCGATCAAGAAACCCTAGAAGGCTCAATTAATCGAGCCAAAGCCTTAAAAAAAATAGTTTTGGCAAAATCTTTGTGTCTACCAAGTGAAGAAGCTTTGTTTGTTGGTGCAGAAGGTGGAGTTTATTGTCCAAAATTTGCTAAAAATACAAAAGAGCTGTGGTCTACGGTTTGGATCAGCGTCCTAGATCAAAAAGGAGATATTTATTCTGCTAGTGGTGCCAGATTTCGTTTGCCACAGGTTTTGGCTGACGGAATTTTAGCTGGTCAAGAACTGGGGCATGTAATTGGTGATTTATTTAACGATCTTGATCTTAAACGCAAAAGTGGAGCGATTGGCATTTTAACTAAAGGTTTTATTGATCGTACTGAGGAATATGTGGCAATTGCTAAATTAGCAATAGGTCTGTGG
>CAYXJQ010000035.1:0-2674 GCA_964464985.1 uncultured Pseudomonadales bacterium
TAAGGTTTTAGGGATTTCATCAGCTTTAACATAAGTTCTTTTTCCTGGTTTAGAGACGCGCTTCACGTTAGTGATTGCACTTAATTTACCAACATATCGCAAAACAATCTTAATTTCTTTTTGTGGTTCTTTTTCTATTACTTCGTAATCTTTAATATAGTTATGTTCTTTAAGCAATTTAACAATTGCTTCTTTCACTTTTGAATGAGGCATCACAAGATCTTTACGTTCTGCCATACACGCATTCTTTATTCTGGTGATCATGTCTGCAATTGGATCGGTCATATTTTTTATTTTATTCTTCCTTACTTACTGCTTTTAACTACTCCTGGCAGTTCACCCTTACTTGCCAATTCTCTAAAAGTTAAACGACTCAAACCAAAGAAACGCATATAACCTCTAGGACGACCGGTAATTTTACAACGGTTTACGCCTCTAGTCGAGACTCTATTTTTTTTACGCTTACCAGCTTTAAGATAAGTAGCTCTCTTTTTTAAAAGTTTTTTAGATTTAACAATCTTTGATTTTTTAGCCATAAATTATTTATTCCTTCTCAATTCTTCCTTTTCAAAAGGCATGCCCAGTAATTCCAACAGACGCAATGACTGTTCATCGTTGCTATTGCTAATTACTATATTAACTTGTAAACCACGAATTTTTTCAATTTGATCAAAATCAATTTCTGGAAACGCAATTTGTTCTTCAATACCCAAACTATAATTTCCTCGACCATCAAAAGCCGTCTTTGGTACTCCACGGAAGTCTTTTACTCTAGGTAAAACTAAAGAAATTAATTTGTCCAAAAACTCCCACATTTGCTCCCCTCTTAGGGTTACCATTACACCCATAGGATCACCCTTGCGTAATTTAAAATTCGAAATAGCCTGACGAGCTTTAGTAATCATAGGTCTTTGTCCAGCAATGATTTCAAATTGCTTAATCAAAACAGGCATAACCTTCTCTCTAGCTTTTGGATCAGCCGGATCAGTTACACCCATGTTTAAAACAATTTTTTCAATTTTGGGAACAGCAAATAAGTTTGGTCGCTTAAACTCTTTTTTGAGAGTTGCTGCCACCTCTTCATGGTATTGTTTTCTTAAACGATTCATATTTAACCTTTGTCCTGAGTTTTTCTGATTCTAGCGATTTTACCAATTTTACTGACAGCTTTTTTACTTGATTTCTTTTCAGCCTCAATTGCCGTTTGAGACAATTTTTGACCACTGATACTTTGATCAAGATCAGCTTGAACAGTAGTTTTTTTAGCTTTCTTTTTAGCTTTTTTATCTTCTTTAACCGCTTTTTCTAGTTTTTCTACTTTAGCTAGTTTGCCTGTCTTTTTGAAAAAACGCTCCTTTTGTCCATCTGCTGTTTTACGATAGGCCAAGCGATCTGGCTGGTCCTGATCATTTAAAATAGCAATATTGGCAACTGGTAAGGGTCTTTCGCGCCTTGTCTTCTCTCCTGGCTTATCCATAAAAGGTTTAACGTGCTTATAATAAAGATTAATATCCTTGACTAAAACTTTATCTTCCCTAAGCAATAAAGCAGTGATGACGCTTTTTTTACCCTTGTCTTTACCAGCAGTTATTAGTACTTTGTCACCAACTTTAAATTTCATAATACCTCCGGTGCTAAGCTAGCAATTTTGCTAAAACCATTTTCTTTAACTTCACGAGCTATAGGTCCAAACACACGTGTTCCTACTGGTTCTTTATTATCACGAGCTTGAATAACAACTGCCGCATTATCATCGAATCTTAAATATTCTCCGCTGGAACGTCTCTTTTCTTTAGCTGTCCTAACAATTACCGCTCTTACTTTTTCACCTTTTTTTAAATTTCCACCAGCATCAGCGCTAATCACTGAAGCAACAACCACATCTCCGACTGTGCCGAATCTTCTTTTAGAGCCACCATAAACTTGGATGACCCTAATTTTTTTAGCGCCACTATTGTCTGCAATATTTAAAACACTTCTAAGTTGTATCATTTTTATTTCTCAATTTTTTTTATTACTTTAAAACTTTTAGTTTTACTAATAGGTCTGCATTCATGAATTTCCACTGTATCACCAACAACCAAACTAATTTTTTTGGGATCGTAATCGCTAGCAAAGTTTTTGCTACGCTTAACTCTTTTTCCATAAAGAGGATGAGCCCACATTCGACTGACTTCAACGCTAGCCGTTCTTTGATTTTTTAGTGATACAACTTTACCATTTAATTTTTTCATATTGACTGTCTTAATTCTTTTTCACGTAATATTGTTTTAATACGAGCAATGTCCTTGCGTAAGTTTTTTAGTTTAGCAGGACTATCAAGCTTACCAGCTTTAGCTAGTAAACGCATTCCTGCCAAATCCTTAATTAAAGCACTTAACTCCTTCTTTAATTCTGATTGATCCTTATCGTGTAATGCTTGAATGTCGTTAGATTTCATTTTATTTCTTTACGAATATAGTTTTAACTGATAATTTATGACCAGCCTTATTTAAAGCAGAACGAGCAATGGATTCACTTACACCACCAACCTCAAATAAAATAAATCCTGGTTTGACTGGCGCTACATATTGATCAATTGCTCCTTTACCTGAGCCCATTTTGACTCCAACAGGTTTTTTTGTTAAAGGCTTGTGTGGGAAAACCTTAATCCAATATTTACCTTCTCTTTTAG
>CAYXJQ010000036.1:0-2082 GCA_964464985.1 uncultured Pseudomonadales bacterium
TCGCTCACCAATGTGATTAAAAGGTCTAGCTCGAACTACATCTAGTTTTTCTGCCTGAGTATAAGAATAACTTAAATAATCTTGAATCATTTTTGACAAGGCATAAGGGTTGCTTGGCCCAATGGGCGCATTTTCACTTAAGGCTTTCTCACTATTTTTATATTCAAGAGCTGTACCAATGCTTAATAGGCGAGCTTGAGGAGCATGTTCCTTCATAGCTTCTAAAACATTGAGTTGTAATTTTAGATGGGTTTCTAAAATAAATTGTTTTTGCTTAAAACTATTACCAACATTAGCCAGTGAGGCCAAATGATAAATTTGTTGGGGTTTTAATTCCTTGAATAGTTGACTAGTTTTTTCGTGATCAGTTAAATCTAGGGAGTGAATGTGACCCGGTCCAAGCAATTCTTTTAAAAAACCACCTTCATCACGAAAAGCGGTCAGGTGGATATTGCTATAACCTTGCTTCACCAAAGCTTCTGTAAGATGGCTGCCAGCAAAACCAGTGCCACCAGTAATTAAAATACATTGACTTTTGTTTGCCATTTAACTTCTTCCAATTCCAAAATATTGATATCCAGCTTGTTTAATTTCTTTTGGATCAAGCTGATTGCGACAGTCGAAAATAATTTGAGCTTTTTCCTCCTTATGTTTTTCATAAGTGAATTTAACTATTTCTGGCCACTCAACTAATAAAAAGATTGCATCTGCTTCTCTAATAGCTTCTTCAATGCTTGTGACTTGTTGATGCTCATCGGGGTTATTACCCATAAATTTTTTGTAATCAGCCATTGGATCATAACTTTTCACCTTAGCACCCCTGGCAACTAAATGGGGAATAATTTTAGTGCTAGGTGCTTCTCGCATATCATCAGTGTTGGGTTTAAAAGACAAACCAAGAACAGCAATTTTTTTATTAGCAAAACCATCCATCTTTTTTTCAAAATCTGTTAGGAGATTAAAAATTCGTTGTTTATTAATCTCATTGACCTTATTAAGCAGATTGCCTTCTTCACCGATGGTTCGAGAATAAGCCGCTAATTCTTTGACATCTTTGGGGAAACAAGATCCTCCATAACCTAAGCCTGGGTACCAATAGTGGCGACCAATTCTTTGATCGTGACCAATAGCCTCAATTACTTCTTGGATATTAGCTCCATTTTTTTGACACAAATTAGCGATTTCATTAATAAAAGTAATGCGAGTAGCCAAATAAGCATTAGCAGTATATTTAGCCATTTGCGCTGAAGCAACGCTACAATTGATGATTGGAGATGAAAAGTTTTGGTGAAGATCGTTCAATTTATCGAAAACAAAATCATCTTTAGCGCCAATGACAATTCTATCTGGATTTAAAGTGTCATAAACAGCACTGCCTTCTCTTAAGAATTCTGGCAGTGATGCTCCATAAAATTTAACCTGGGTTTTTTCTTTAATTTTTTCAATAACTTTTTCTAAAGTTCCTGGTGGAACTGTTGATTTGATAGCAACAATAGCATTTTCTTGGAGGTGAGGAGCAAGGCTTTCAGCGCTCATCATTACATATTTTAGATCGGCTGTTTCATCTGGAGCTGAGGGAGTACCAACAGCAATAATAATAATCTCACTTTGACTAATTGCCTCTTTATAAGAGGTGGTAAAGCTTAATCTTTTGGCTTTTTGTTGTTCAATTAATAACTTTTCAAGATCCTGTTCAAAAAAAGGCACCTGGCCTTTTTTGAGGGAATTTACTTTTTTTTGATCAATGTCTAAACCAATTACTTGATTACCTAGTGAAGCATAAACAGCAGCCGAAACTACCCCTACAAAACCAGTGCCAATGATGGTAATTGTCATAATTTTAAACTTTTCTTAATAATTTTATATTTGTATTATAATGACAAGACTAATATAACACCAGTAAGAGTAACATATGACTATTAATTTTTTAACTATTTTTCCCGATTATTTTGCCAGCGTGCTATCTAGTTCTATCCTGAAGCGAGCTGGGGAAAAGGAAATTGTTAATTATCAGGTAATTAATCTACGAGATTTTGCTCAAGACAAACACCAAAGCACTGATGATCGCCCTTTTGGTGGAGG
>CAYXJQ010000037.1:0-1511 GCA_964464985.1 uncultured Pseudomonadales bacterium
CAACCTATTTTAGGACGACTCAATATGTATACTATCAGCATGTAATTCAAATAACCAAATAAAAAAAGAAAACCAAACCCAAACTAAAGAGGATTTTGTTAAAAAACCAATAAGTAATTATCTTTATGAGTCGTCCTAAAATAGGTTGACAAGTTTTTAAATAAAATTAATTAAAACCATCGAGGCTAGCCTCGATGGTTTTTTCGTGTATAAAGTTAGGTGTTTTCATATTTAAATTCAAATGAGGTCTTTTATTATTGTAGGTATCAATAGACTCCGCAACAAGTTTATCTAGTTCTTCGCCAGTGTTACACTTATGTAATAAAAATTCTTGTTTTAATATTCCGTTCATTCTTTCTGCTAACGCATTTTGATAACAATCATACCCTTCGGTCATTGATGGAATAATAGAATTAGTTTTAAGTTCATTTTGATAGATTGATGAGCAATATTGTAACCCTCGATCTGAATGATGAATTAATGGAAGATTCGTTTTGCGCTCTTTTAAAGCTCTTTTTAAAGCTTGTACTACATTTTCAGTACTCATGTCATCACTTAGTTTATACCCCATGATTTTTCGACTGTAAGCATCTGTAATTAATGATAAATAATGTGTTTTCTCTCTACTTTTAATATAAGTTATATCGCTGACAAATACTTGCTCTGGTCTTTCTATTTCAATATCTTTCAACAAATAAGGATACTTCTTCAGCCAATGTTTTGAATTAGTTGTTTTGGTATAACTTTTCTTAGGCTTAATTAACATATTCTCCAACCTTAAATAATCAAAAAGACCATCTCTTCCTATTTTAATGTATAGTTGTTCCAAATCCTTTTTGATTAAAAAATAAAGCTTTCGTGTGCCAAGTCGTGGCATATCCATGCGAATGGTTTGCACTAATGGTTTAATCATTGATAATTCAGTATTTCTTTTCCTAGAGCGACTCTCAGCTTGATAAATAGCCTGTCTGCTTATCCCAAACAATCTACAGCAACGAGACAAACTTACTCCTTTGTTTTTTTGGATGTCTCGGATTGTTTGGGTAAAAACTTTTTTCTAATTGAGGTGCCATACTGCTGATCTGACATATCAATCATCTTATTCAGAATTTCGTTCTTTAAACGTTCATCTTCTAATTCTTTTTCAAGTCTTTTGATCTTTTGAGCTGGCGTCTCTTTTGAGCTAGGACTTTTCATAAAGTGTAAATTTGGTTTTGACCAGTCTAAGTTACCATGTTTTCTTAGCCAAACCAAAACAGTACTTTTACCCTGAATGCCGTAAGCTTTTTGAGCTTGTTTGTAGGTCATCTCGCCTTTTTCAACTTGATTGACTACTGCTAATTTAAAGCCTAAATTGTAATCACGTTGTGTACGCTTCTTTCTTGATTTTAAATCTTTTCCCATAATAAGTCAAATTTGTGTCAACTTATTTTAGGACGGGACAAGTTGTACAAAAAAAGCTGCTCCAGTTATAGAACAGCTTTCAATTTTTTGGCGGAGAAAGAGGGATT
>CAYXJQ010000038.1:0-6901 GCA_964464985.1 uncultured Pseudomonadales bacterium
AAATTAGAAAAAATACCCTGGGCTGTTTCTCCACGCAAATAAACCTGGTTTTTTTTATCAGCTAAAACGCCGATGGCAGTTTCAAACAAAATATTAAAATCTTGGGCTTCAGTGAGAGGATTGCCATCAGGGGATTTTATTTCGTGCTTTTTAATTAGTTCGTCTAGTTCTGCAGTGGATAAATTAGCAATAACAGTTTCTCCCTGTTTTTCTGGATATTTAGCAAAATAAGCTTCAATTAAGCTGTCAGCACGATGGCGCTTGTGATTGACTTTGTCTTCAACCAAAGGATCTGTAAAAGAATTAACATGACCAGATGCAACCCAGGTTTGAGGATGTAGGATGATTTGACTATCTAGACCAAGCATGTCTTCACGGCGTCGGATAAAAAAATCCCACCACAAGTTTTTAATATTCAACAAAAGTTCAGTCCCCAATGGCCCGTAGTCATAAGAATTGGCTAAACCACCATAAATTTCACTAGTTTGATAAACAAAACCTCGTCTTTTAGCTAAAGAACTAATAGTTTCGAGACTAACTTGTTGATTTTCTTCAGTTTGCATAATTTACTCTCAGGCAAAATTATATTATAAAAAGCTGTTTAAGACTAGTTTTGACTTTGAGTATTTAAAAAATCAAAGCTTTTCATCTTTTTTTCACTAATTTCAGCTACATAATTTTGAATACTTTGGTGCTTGGTGTCTTTAATATCTTGATAGCCCAGAAGTTGTAATAATTGGTTGAGTAGTTTTTTAATTTTTGCAGCTTGATTGTTTTCACTTAAGACTAATTTTTCAATTTTTTTAGCTAATTCAAAACTACCCTCGTCAATAAAGTTTTCCACAAAGAGGCGATCAAAGATTTCTAAAATTTGTTGGATGTGGCTAATTTTTTTAAGAGCCAATTCTTGAGGAAGATTTTGATAAATCTGACTGGTATCAAAGAGTAAGCGACTTTGAGTAAGCAGAGACAAGCCCTTGGTTCTAATGCAAAAGGCTTGAATTAGGTTGCCTGGTTCTAAATTAGCTCTATTGGAAGAATTAAGGCGGCGCGCTCCTTTAGCCACCACTACCAGTTTTCCTTGATCTTTAGTTAAGAGAGTCAATAGACGGTCGGTTTCACCCATCGCGCGCCGCTTAAGAACAATGGCGTGGCTTGAAAATGAGCGAGACATGGTTTAAAAAATCGTGGAATATTCTAGATCTTGATCCATTAAGAGCTCCTCTTGCCCACCAGTGACATCAATTAAAACTGGTACAGGATTAATGCCAGCTTGTTTCCAGAGTCGAAGATTGTAGTTTTCTTGATCTTGATAAGGTACTCGATAGTTCATTCTAATTCGAGCTAGTCCCAAGGGCTCTAATTTAAAGAAGCCGTCAACAACGGTGTAACCTTCTTCTTCATAGACACTAGCTTCATCTTCCAAACCCTGAATTTCAAGGAGCTCTGAGCCTTGGGGCAAATAGATTCTAATCCAGTCATTAAGTGTTGCATTGAGACATAGTAGACCAGCTTCCAAATTACAATTATCTGCCGGAGCAGTATTTTTATAACTAATTTCTAAAGTATTTTCAATAAAATTATCTTGAGGCGCACTGACACTGAGTTTAAGATCATAATCAATAAATAGGTTAGATTTAGCCCCAGCGAGATTAGTATTAATGATCGCTAAGAAATCTTGATTTTGGCCAAATTGCCAGTTTTTAAAGCCCTGATTTAGTTGATAGAGTCGACCAGCAGCATTAATTTTTTCGGCCGCTATTTGAGAACTTTCATCTACAAAATACATTTGCAGATGGCGACCTTTAAGGCTACTGATGCCTACAGTAATTAATTCTGGAAATTTAACTTTATCTAGTTCATAAGTTTTACTCAAAATAGTGCTCATTAGTGGCCCCAAAACTCCTTTACGATCTTCTCTTAAGTAAGGAGTGGGACGAGTGATAATTTCTGATAAAGCATAAACAACTTGAGGGCAATCACAGCGTTTATCAACTTCAGCACTAAAAGTACCGTACCCTGGAACTTGAACAGGACCAATGACTTCCAGCAACCAGGTCAAAACTTGAGTGTCAACGGCAATGATGCCATCGATATCATCTGGCTCTCCAGGAACAGTTTGATAATTTTCATAAAAAGTCTCCATAGATTTTTTGAAATCTGGATAAATATTCATGTCTCGTAAATTCCAATAACGTTCAGTGGTTAAATATTTACCTAGTTCCTCTGGAATTGCTACATTTTTGCGAAATTTTTGATCTAATTCATAGATGTCGCCTGATTTCTCAGGAATGACAGTGCCTTGATTAACCTGAATAATAGAATAAGCAGTTAAAAAGCCACCTGTAGGTCGCAATTCATTATCATTTTGAAAAAGAATTAAATATTTTTGAGCTTCTCTGGCTCCGGCCATTTTAGCTAGTTCAGCCAAGACTGGTTTGTAATCACTGAAACCATGACTAAAATTGCTAATTTGTTCTTGAGCATTCAGAATTTGACTGCGAATTTCCTGTTGAGCTAGTTGTTCTGGGTAGCGGCTAGCATTAATTTCTTGACTGAGGGCCTCAATTTCTTGAAGCTTGAGTTCTATTTCATTGATTTCTGGTTGAATTTCTTCTAAAGTTTCCAGCACTAAAACTATACGATCTTGAGTGGTTCCCCCCTCAAAACTGCCTTCACCAGCAAAGCCAAGTAGATCGCTATAAGGCATTAAAGTATTAACAACTTGATCAGCTAAATCTAGGCCCTTATGGCCAATTAAAAAAACTGTTTTTCCGTCTCGATAATAATTTTTTACAAATGGGATAAATTGGTAAATTTTTAGTGCTTGATATTCTTGATCAATGCTTGTTAAGTTTTCTCTAAGATCACTAATTTTTTCTGGTAAGGCTGGAAGATTTTGGGTTCTAACTAGGCCAGTGGTTTCCATAGCAAGAGCTTGGGTAGAATTTCTCAGGGCCATGATTTTCTTGACCCGAAAGAAGGTGTAGCTAAAAAGAATGCTAAAGCTTAAGGCCAATATTAACAAGAAAATTAAGGCAATTTTTTGCCATTTTTTTAAGGCTAAGCGACTATTTTTATTCATTTTATTCTTTTTACTTTTTTTTAAAAAAAACCAAAAAGGTTTTTTTTCAGGATTTTCTAAAGTTATTTGCTTTTCACCAAATAATTGATCAACGCTAGAAAAATTTTCCATAGATTAATAGTATAGCAAATTACCACTTAGAAAACATTGCCATTGGTGTTTTGAGGAGAATAAGCAGATCTTGGCGAATAGAGTTATTGTTAGCATATTGATAGTCAATTAGTGTACGTTTTTTAAAAGGAATTTCATTGCGGCCACTAGTCTGCCAAGGACCGGTAATACCAGGCTTAACTGACAAAATGCTTTTGACATATTTTTTAGTTTCTGGATATTTGCTTGTTTGTTCTTCTAGCTCTTTTTTGACATAAGCACGAGGGCCAACAATACTCATTTCTCCTTTAAAAACATTAAATATTTGAGGAAATTCGTCAATAGTAAATGCTCGTAAAAATCGACCGAGGCGAGTAATACGAGGATCATCTTTAGCGGCAATTTTCCAGTCATTGTTTTTGAATTTGTCTAATAAAATGTGATCTTTGCTGTGTAAAATTTCATCAGCATTTTGCACCATGCTGCGAAATTTAAATAAATTAAATTCTTTGCCATTTTTACCAATTCGTCGATGAGAGAAAAAAATTGGTAGTCCCGAGTCAATCAAAATTAAAATTGGAATAATGATCCAAAACGGTAAGAATAAAATCAATAAAATACTGGCAACCATGATGTCTAGTAAACGTTTTTTAGCAGCGTAAGTCATTAGATTTAGAGATATTTTTCTCTACCCTCTTCTTTTAATTGGTTAACTAATTTTTTAACATCTTGACCATTGTCCTTGGGGCAAATCAATAAAATTTCTTCTGTATCAACTACAATTAGGTCTTTAACTCCATAAAGAGCTATTAAGCGATGATTGCCATGAATTAAATTTCCGTAAGCTTTTTGAGTGAGGGTTTGAATTTCTCCACTTTCTCCCAGAATAACATTGCCGGAATTGTCTTTCTTACCTAATTGATAAACCACTTTCCAATCACCAACATCATTCCAACCAAAATCTCCAGGAATTAAAACCAAGTTGTCGGCCTTTTCACTAATAGCATAATCGATTGAGATGGCTTCTGCTTGCTCATAGACCTTTTCAAGAGCTTGATGAAATTCAGTAGATTTCAGTTTTTCTAAGTGTTTGGTAAGTTTGTGCATGCTTGGCATATGTCTATCGAAACTTTTTTGAATTTCTTTAGCCGACCAAACGTACATGTTCGCATTCCAAAAATAGCGCCCAGTAGAAATGAAGGCAGCAGCAGTTGCTAACTTGGGTTTTTCAGTAAAGCTATCAACTTTGAAGAGGCTTAAGTCTCGATCTAATTTTTTAATTTCTTTACCAACTTTGATGTAGCCAAAAGCACTAGTCGGATAAACCGGAGTAATACCAACCGTAATTAGGTAATGATGTTTTTCAGCTGTTTCTACAGCCTTATTCATCACTCGATCAAACTCTTTGAGATTATTAACAATGTGGTCTGAGGCAGCATTAATGACTACGGCGTTTTTATCCTTGCTTTTGGCATAGAGTGCGCCAACCAGCATTGCCAAAGCCGTATCTTTTTTACTTGGTTCAGCAATGATGTTTTCTTTAAGAACTTTAGGTAATTGTTTACTGACTTCCTGTACATATTTTTTATTAGTGACAACAATGACTTGAGACCAATCTACCAAGCGATTAATTCTTTCAGCAGCAATTTGCATCATGCTTTGTTTGCCGGTTAATTTCAAGAATTGTTTGGGAGTGTTATCTCTAGATTTTGGCCAAAGTCTGGTACCACCACCACCAGCTAACAAAACGGCGTAAAGATGCTTGTTTTTATTCATCAAATTTCTTTCTATAAGCTGTTTCTAATTGTCGATTAAATCTTCTCAAAAAACTAGTAGTATCATATTTTATAGCGTTTTTAGCTAAAATTTCCAGATCAAAATCTGTTTCTTCTAAAATTTTCATTTTTTGACAGAGTTCCTCTACATATTTTTCACTGTGTTCTTCCAGCATAATTTCTGGAAAATTCAGATGTAGAGAATATTGGTTATCAGCTAGAACTTCACTAGCTCCAGCATGTTGGTGAATAAGCACTGGCAACGAGTGTAAGCTGGCTTCAAGTCCTACGATGCCAAAATCATCTATACCGGGCATTAAAAGAGCTCGAGCATGTCCATAAAGTTGACTAAGTTGTTCATTATTAACTTGTTTTTGAAAAATAATTTGCTTGGAATTTTTTGGAAAATCTGCTTTTTGGCTTAAGAGTTTTTTAGCCAATTTTTTAAGTTGCCGATAATCAGGACCATCGCCAACAATGATGAGTTGTCGGCCTAAACGCACACAAGCTTTAATGGCTAAATCAATATTTTTATAAGGCACTAAACGACTCACTAATAAATAGTATTGGTTTTTTTGATGATTGGTGCTGGGATGAGCGGCTAGTAAAGCTTGAAAAACATCTAGATCGACTGGTGGATAAATAACAGGATGGCTTTCTAGGTGATAATATTTATGAATTCTGTTGGCTACTGTTTGAGAAATTGGCACAATTACATCTGGTCGATGAATAGCCAATTGGTCCCATTTTTTTAGATATTGAAGAGCTTTTTTTGATATATGTTTAATAATTGGCCAATTCAAAAAAGCTATTTTGTTCCAATAATTTTCTTGATAGTGATAAAGATAACGCGGTGGAGTTAGTAGGTAACAAAAATGTAACTGATCACTGCGAGTAATAATCCCCTTGGCTTCAGCGCTGGTAATAGAAATAATAATGTCATAGTCCCTCAAATCAAGTGTTTCAAAAGCAAGAGGCATTAGGGGGGCTAGCAAGCGATGGTGATGTTTAGCTAGAGGAATTTTTTGTAAAAAACTAGTTTTGATTTTAAAAACTTTTGCCCATTTAGCTTTGCGTGGGTTATAAACAGCAGTAAATAAATCGGCTTGTGGATAAAGTTTTTTGATAGCTAGTAAAACTTTTTCTGCTCCACCAAAAGGGGTGTTAACTCGGTCATAGACAAGAGCGATTTTTTTATTGTTTAGCATTTTAGTTATTTTTAAGGGCAGACACATACACTCGATAAGTTAATTGAGCCAAATCCTGCCAGCGATATTTTTTGGCAAAATTAAGATTTTTACTAATAATGTCTTCTCTTTTACTAAATTTTAATTTTTCTAAAGCGCTCAAAAAGCTATCAGGATCTTTTGGATCAAAATAAAAAGCGCTGTCTTGATAAATTTCTTTAAAAATAGGGATGTTACTGGCTAAAACTGCTGTGCCGCTAGCCATAGCTTCAATGCCAGTTAAGCCAAAACCCTCAGATAGAGAAGGTTGAACGAGAGCCATCGAATTTTGATAAATTTTGATGAGTTTTTCGTCTGGCACATAACCCATAAACTTAACTTGACGTTTAACTTTATAGCGAGCCACTAATTTACGCATTTGGGTTTGAAAAACATTGCGTGAGCCCACGATCAACAACTGGTATTTAGGTAATTTTTTTAAGGCTTTGATGACTAAAACTAAGTTTTTATGTGGATAAAGAGAGCCGGTATATACTAATTGTTTTTTAATTCGCTTTTTAGCTAGATCTTTTTGAGAAATTAACTGTAAATTTTTTTGGTAAGCGCTAGCCAGTCCTTCTCTAGTGACCACAATTTTTTCTTGACTATGGCGATAATATTTACTAACCGTTTCTTTAATTGTTTGAGCAGGAACTAAAACAAATTTAGCTTTTTTAATTGCTTGTTTGACTACCACTAAATAAGCCAGATACTTAAGATAATAA
>CAYXJQ010000039.1:0-2073 GCA_964464985.1 uncultured Pseudomonadales bacterium
AGTTGCTCGACAGGTTAGAGTTCGAGCTGAAGATTTTAATGTTGAGCGATTTAATAAATTATTATTCGAAATGATTGATTAAAATGCTAAAAAAAGAAAAGCGGCCGGCAGTGAGCGTTTTAATTCCCAGTTATATGGGTCAGTCTTTATTGTTTAAACACTTGGCTAAAGTGCTGGCAATTATGCGCCCTGGCGATCAATTGCTTGTTGTTGATGATGCTAGCCCCGATCAAGGTCTAACTAAGAATTATTTAATTAAAAAATTTAAATTAAAAATTGAAAATCAGAATCGCTGGTCCGCAACTGTTTATAAAGGGCAGTGGCAGGGAATAGAAATTGTTTTAGCAATTAACCAGGAGAATCTACGGTTTGCTGAAACAGTTAACTTTGCTTTTAAATTAGCCAAACATCGTCTCAGCTTCTTGATTAATAACGATGTTGCTCCCAACAGTGATGTTCTAGAATACTTAATTCCTCACTTTGAGGATAAAAAAATCTTTGCTGTCACTTGTTTGGAAAAAAACGGAACAGATAAAAAAGATTGGGCTGGTAAGAACCGCTTGTGGTTTGAACAAGGAATGTTTAAGCACAGTAGAGCTAATGATTTTTCAAGTGGCCCTACCGCTTGGGCGAGTGGTGGCAGTAGCTTGATTGATCGTGATAAGTTTTTAGAGTTAGGTGGTTTTGACAAACGTTTTAAACCTGCTTATTGGGAAGATATTGATTTATCTTTTCAAGCTCGAAAAAGGGGTTGGCGGGTGTTGTTTGAATCTCAAGCAATAGTTGAGCATCACCATGAAAGCACTAATCAGGGGGTTTTTGGTCAAGAAAAAATTGATCGAATGAGTTGGAAAAATGCTAAAAAATTCAGCAAAAAAAATGCAGACTTTTGGCAAAAAATTGCTTATCGTTTGTGGCGGCCTTATTGGTTAATCCAAGAAATGAAGCTTTTTGGTCAATGGCCAACTTTTAAACACTATGCAGCACTCGTAACTATTTTACTCTTAGCTAGCGCTTTGCGATTTTATCAATTGGGGAGAGTACCCCAGGGGATGGCTCTTGATGAAGCAGCCATTGGTTATAATGGTTTTGCCATTTGGCAAGCGCGTCGTGATGAATGGTTAGAATTTTTGCCGATTTCATTTCGCTCATATGGTGATTACAAAGCCCCTTTGGCCATTTATATTAATGCTTTTAGCACAGCAGTGTTCGGTTTAAATTTGTGGGCAGTCAGACTCCCCTTCGTTATTTTTAGCATTTTGGCGATTTTGGGAATTTACTACCTGGTCAAAGAACTGCTCAAACAAGCTAAAATGAATGATAATTTAGCACTCTGGGTAGCTTTCTTTTTGGCAGTTTCTCCATGGCACCTGCATTACAGTCGACTTGGATTTGAGGCCGGCATTGCTTTGAGTTTGTTAATTTGGGGGGTTTACTTTTTTTATCGCTATTTGCGCCAACAAAAACTTTGGCAAATTATTTTGGCTGCTTTTTTGGCGAGTTTAACTCTTTATACTTATCACAGCGCTAAAGTAACTACCCCACTATTATTTTTAATTATTTGGTTAAGTCAACGAGGGAAAGGCAAAATTAAATGGGGCCAGCTTTTAATCACAATTTTAGTAACAAACTTTTTATTAAGCCCACTGCTTTATAACGCTGTTTTTGAGGAAGGCTTTACTCGGGCTGGCTCCAGTGCTTTATTTGCAGATATAGCTTGGTCAGAGAAGCTCGACATTCTATTCAATAATACTCTATCTTATTTTTCTTGGGATTTTTTAGCTAGAGGTCAAGTTTTGGGTCAACTGCGCCATGGTGACGGTCGCTTTGGTGTTTTGAGTTATCCAGCTTTAGCTTCAATTGTTGTTTATGCTCTGAGTCTATTTAGCAAAAAAGTGCCTTTTAAAAAAGCCAGCAATAGAATTCTAAACTTGGCTTTAATTTGGATAGTGATTGGCTATCTACCAGCGATTATTGGCGATCAGCCTTTTCACAGCAATCGAGCACTTTTAGCGCTACCTGGTTGGATTTTGTTGGAAGTTTTAGCATTTCAGCGCATCAGCCAATTTTTTA
>CAYXJQ010000040.1:0-2021 GCA_964464985.1 uncultured Pseudomonadales bacterium
CTTTGAACACCGGTGTTGACCAAAATACTAAAAATATTTTATTTTGGATAGAATCATTAGACCCGCACAAAGTGCGTTATGCTTCAATGGCACATGCCATTCGCACCATGGCTGCCCAACTCAATGAAAAAAAAGTTGATCCACATTTAGCTCAAAAAACTCTAAACTATGCTGTTTATTTGCTAGAAAAACTAGCTAATATTAAAGTAGCCAGCTCAGTTTATGATTATTTTCCAGATAAAAAAATGGGGAATAAAGTTATTATCAAAACTGAAACAATTAATAAGTATTTGGGAATAAATATTCCCAAATCAGAAATTATCAATATCTTAAAAGATTTAGATTGCCAAGTAAGCACCCTCAAACAAAGTAAACAAGAGAAACTAGAAGTCATCGTTCCCACTTACCGATCCGATTTAAAAATTCCAGCAGACATCATTGAAGAAATTGCTAGGATTTATGGCTATCATAATTTACCTAGCAAATTAATGAGCAGTGCTATTCCTACAAATCGACCAAATCAAGATATTTTTAAATTAGAAAATTGTCTCAGAAATTTTTTAGCTAATTTAGCTTGGCAAGAAATTTATAGTTATTCTCTAGTTGGAGAAGAAGAGGCTTTAATGTCTGGCTATTCTCTAGCTAAACATTTAAAACTACAGAATCCACTCAAAGAAGAAAATACTTATTTGCGTCGATCAATTTTGCCATCGCTGATATCAATCATTGAAGACCATCCTCAAAGTAATAGCTGGCAACTGTTTGAAATTGCTAATCTTTATCATCCGCGCAAAAATGATTTACCTCTTCAAGAGAGCTACCTCAGCATGCTTAGCCAAAAGAATTTTCGCCAAGTTAAGGGCGATTTCGAACTATTATTAGAGAAATTTTTTGTACTCAAAAAAAATGAGGTTGAGTTATTGGTTGAAGAAATCATGGTCAAAAATCATCCAGTTTATACTCAGAGTGCTAAACTCGTAATCAAAGATCAGGGACAACGAGTCTTTTTGGGCTACCTACACCTCTTAGACAAACAATTAGTTGGCATCGAAATTAAATTAAATAATCTATTAAAAGTAGCTAATTTTCATCCTCAATATCAAAAAGCTAGTCAACAAGCTGCCATCATCGAACAATTAACTTTTACCCTGAAAGAACAGGTAGCTGTTGGAGACTTTATCAGAATCCTAGAAAAAACAAATAAAAAAATTAGGGAATTTAGTTTACTTAGTATTTATCAAAATAATTATACTTTTCAAATTATTTATCAAGATTCGAAAAAGAATTTAAGCAAAGAAGATGTGGAACCAATTCGTCAAAAAGTGGTGGACCTGGCCCAAAAAAAATTCCAAGCCCAATTGGTGGGTGAAATTTGAACAGCTACTACTCTTTGTTACCATCCTTAGTTTGAGCAGCAATCTGTTTTTAAAAATAGGTTTAGAAACAGCTTATGTTAGAGGTTTATTACTCGATTATTTAATACCTAAAATTTACCTATTTGATTGTTTATTATTAAGCAGTGTGGCTATTTTTTTCTTGAAAGAAAAAAATAGAAAAATTTTCAAAAAAAATAAAATAAAATTAAATAAAATTGATGTATCAATCTTAATAACAAGCAGTCTTGTTTTGTTTAATCAATTTCTAAATCCTAGTCTTAGTTCTCTGATTTTTCATCTTCGCTTAGTCTTGCTCGGACTTTTTGTACTATCAATTTACTTAGATAAACTACGTTTGCGCACTTTTTATCAAGCTCTTTTGGCCTCTGTTGTTTGGCAGAGTTTTTTAGCTTACTATCAATTTTTTAACCAACAATCTTTCGCTCCTTATCATTTTTTTGGTGAGAGCAACTTACAACAATTTGCAAATATTAGTCGAGGACAATTCCTAAAAGCTGAAAAAATACTACCTTATGGGAGCACTGCTCATCCGAACATTTTGGCTGGTTTAGTTGTAATTTTTAATATTATCTTATTTAAAAATATTCAATTAAAAAAAAGCATTAAAAGCCTGCTTTTATTTAA
>CAYXJQ010000041.1:0-2072 GCA_964464985.1 uncultured Pseudomonadales bacterium
ATAAAATTCCTTTCTTTCTATTTTTATTATAGCTTATTGTACAATATTTCGCTTGTTTATTGCAGTTTTGTTGATTTCCTTTTATAATCCAAGCGCAGATTAAAAAGGCCCCGTGGTGTAGCGGTTAACATGTCTCCCTGTCACGGAGAAGATCGTCGGTTCGAATCCGATCGGGGTCGCAAAAAAGACGTCAATTTTGACGTCTTTTTTATTTTATGATTTCAGTGCATTTCGGATTTGTTCAATAGTGCGCAACATATTTATAGCACTGAGAGATTTTTTAATTCTCAAATCATTCTTAAATTTAAAAATGCTAAAATATAAGCTGATAGCGACCGTAGTTCAGCGGTAGAATGCGAGCTTCCCAAGCTTGAGGTGAGGGTTCGACTCCCTTCGGTCGCTCAGCACACTGTTATTTAAAAGCCAAAGTAGCTCAGCTGGCTAGAGCAGCGGTATCGTAAACCGCAGGTCGTGGGTTCGATTCCCACCTTTGGCTCATCTAATTTTTTTATCTTTATGTTATTATTAAATTGATAAATATGCCAAGATCACGTCGTTATTCTGCAGTTTATAAGAGCAAAAGTCGCTCAAAAAAGGGTAGCTCTCGCCTGTTAAAAAAGCAGGAAAAAGAGATGCGCAAGCAAACCCTCTTTTTTATTGTTTTATCAATAGCCTTATTATTGTTTTTTATTTTCATTATTATTCCCAATTTGATTAGATTATTTTTTAATTTTTTTGATAATGACGTTAATTTTAATGTTGAAGACGATTTGCCCCCACAAGCTCCAGTTTTATCCTCACCTCCTCCAGAGGCCACTTTTAGTGCTCAATTAAAGCTAGAAGGTTTCGCTGATCCAGAATCAAAGGTAGTCTTTGTCTTGAATGGCGAACAAGTAGAAGAAAAACAAGTTAATGATGAAGGTGAGTTTGATCAAGAAATTAGCTTAGAAAAAGGAGAAAATCAGCTGACCGTTTATTCTATTAACGAGGCTGGTACGGAATCTTTGCAAAGTAAAACTTATCAAATTGTTTATGATGATGAGGCGCCAATTATCAGCATTATTGAGCCAGAGCCAGACAGTGTTATTGAGTTAAAACGCAACCGCAACACGCAGATAGTTGGAGAAACCGAGCCTCTTTCTAGTGTCTATTTAAACGATCGCTTAATTTTAGTTGATGAGGATGGTCAATTTAGCAGCAACTATTACTTGGATGAAGGTGAAAATGTCTTAAAATTTTTGGCCATTGATAAAGCTGGAAATGAAAGTGAGCTGGAAATTAAAGTCGAGTTTCTCAATAATTAAAGATACAGTCCCCAAAATAATAAGCTAATAAAAGCTTGAGTAATGTTGTTGTTGAAGAGACTATGAGTTAATAGGGCTATTAGCAGAGAGATTTTAAAATGATTGTCGCTGCTAATTTGTTTTTTAGATTCTTGTGCTAGCAAAATTAAAATTAAAATTCCACCAAAAAGACCAAAACCATTGTAGAGAAAAATTAAAAAGTTATCGGCAAAGCGAGCGTGACTAATCAAGCCCTCTTTGTTTGTTTGATATTGAGGTGTAAAAGGCCCTTGCCCGACAATGACAGTTAAACCCTGGTTTTTGTTGATAAATTGTTTAGCAGTGACAATTCTTGCTTCAATGGAGCTAGTGCGTTGTAAATTAACTCCTTCTCCACCACTCTTTTTTGGTAGAAAGGGAATGAGGGTTAGAAACAAAGTCACTGTTAGCAAGATAAACAACTTATGTGTTTTTTTACTTTTTAACAATAAATAGCAGGAAGCTAAAATTAGACTTAAATAAGTAGCTCTAGAATAAGTTAAAGCAATCCCAATTAAAAAAACGATGGCTAAAAAAACAGTTTTTTTATTTAATTTTTTTTGTTTAGCGTAATAGAGCCAATTAAAAACAAAAAGCAGACCAGTAAAATTTGGATCCAACAGGGTGCCAGTGAGGCGATAGAAATGATCATCAAAACCTAAGTGGTATAGGCTGGTTAAATCTGGCAAAAACAAGTATTGAAGAAAAGCGATTGCAAGCATAATTAGAGAAGCATTCAAAAAAACCTGA
>CAYXJQ010000042.1:0-12378 GCA_964464985.1 uncultured Pseudomonadales bacterium
TTTGCCAAATGACAAACTATGAGTTTGATTATTCAATAACAATTTTTGATTACTTAAAGTCAGTTGCTGATTTTTTATTGGTAATTTAAATAATAATAACTTTAAACGTAAATTTAACTCACTAAGACTAAAAGGTTTGTGTAAAAAATCAATTGATCGCTGACCCAAAAAAGTAAAGTCTTCTTTTGATAGTCTGCCACTAGTCATCAAGAGAACAGGAGATCCTGAGTTTCTAAAAACTTGGCTTGCTCGACTTCTTAGCTGCTCACTGTCGAGAACAAAAGAGCTGAGTAATATTGCTTGATAAAAATTATCTTCAAGTAAATTTTGAGTTTTAGATAAATTACTGGCTATATCAACCAAATAATCTTTTAATAAACTGTCCAATAGTAGATCTAATAAAACTAAATCATTTTCAATGATTAGTAAGCGCATTTTCTTGATTTTGATTTTTAAAAAACTTTTTCAAAACTAACACTAAAGATAAAAGCTGTCAATTAGAAAGATTTCCAAATTAACTCTGGTTTTATTGCTTTCGATCACTTATAATAGCGCTCTTAATCGTACTAATAAACTCCAGAGAGGGGGTGATACGCTTGCCAGTTATTATTAAAGCAAAGAAAAATCAGTCAACCGGAGATGTTATTCGCCAATTTAAAAAAGCGATTGCAGCTGCTGGTGTGGTACAAATTGCCAAAGATCGACGTTACTTTGCTAAACCCTCTAGAATTAAAGCTGATGTTACTGCTGACATGAGTCGTTTAAAAAAGCGAGCTCAATCTTTAAAAAAGAGAAAAAATGTTTCTCCAACAGCCATTGCTAAAATTCAACAGCGTTTGGGTTCTTAATTTAAAACTTAAATTAAAAATTTAAAAACCCGCTTATAAAGCGGGTTTTTTATAAATCATTTTGAACTACTTCGTTTTTGTTTTAATTTTTGCCTTAATTACAAATTCCCATTGATCACCTTCACTCGTATCAAAGCTCGTTGAATTAGTTAGAGCATGATAGTTCACTAGGTGATTGCTGAGAGTTTCTTCCAGTTCTTTCTTTTGTTGATTGAGGTCACTTACATCAACTTTGAGAGCTATTACTTGAGGATCGTTTTGCAATTGGCTTTTACGCTCTTTATATTGTTGATTGTATTTATCTACTTCTTCTTTTTTTTCAAGCAATTGAAAATCATTGTCAAAAACATTCTTAACTGCCTGTCTTTTTTCTCTAAGCTCCCCACTAAGTCTAGTTAACTCTAAAGCATGACGTTCAATTAAATTCTGCAGAGAAGTTAAAGTTTCAGCTAGCTGATTAGATCGTTCCACTTCCTCATCTTCACTCATTACTGTTTCTTTGGCTTTTGCTACTACTTTTTCTATCGCTTCATCTTCGTTTTCTGCTAGGGCTTTTTTAACTAAATCGTCACTCATATGATCCTTTCATTATTAATCTAGCTGACAGATTAGCAGAATTTTTAGTATAATACAAGGGAACATGGCCGAGTAATGGGTCATCAATTAACATTTTTGACAGGAAAGTCCGGACAGCCGAGTAGAGGGTGCACAGTGAAAGCTGTGACTAGTGTTAAAGCTAGCTAGTTAGAGCAACAGAGACGAGCTGGGTAGCGCCAGTTGAAACGATCAAGCTATTGGATAGATAATCGGCAACGATTGTTTGGCAATCCTCCCCGCTGCGAGCAACGATTTTGACCTTAATGGACCTACTCCCTATATTTCCTTTTGGAAAGACGGTCATAAAGTTGTGCATAGATAAATCATTACTTTCTAAACAGAATCCGGCTTACGAGCCATGTTCACTTTAAAAAATCCTCAATTATGTCTAGAATAGTGCTATGAGTTTTTTTCAAGCAATTTTATTGGGTTTAATTCAAGGAGTTACCGAGTTTCTACCTATTTCTAGCTCTGGCCATTTGTTTTTAATCCAGGAATTTTTAGCTATCAATGATAACTCGCTTAGTTTTGAAATAGCCCTACACCTAGCAACATTGTTGGCAGTGATCGTTTACTTTTGGTCAGAAATTAAAATAATCTCAAAGAAAACTTTAATTTATTTATTAGTGGCCAGCATTCCTCTAATTCCCGTTGTTTTTTTTGCTCATCACTGGGTTAATGTTTTTAGTCATTCCACCATTATCATTGGCGTTTTGCTTTTAATCACTGCTGGATTTAACTATTTGAGTTTTTTAGCACTAAAAAACCAAAAACAGGAAAAGCAAGTAGAGCAATTGAAAAAAATTAATATTTTAACTGCTATTAAAATAGGCATCTTTCAAACATTGGCTGTTCTACCTGGAATTTCTCGCTCAGGAGTCACTCTTTACGCCGCACTAAGTAGCAATATTAAACACAAGATTGCTTTTCAATTTATTTTCCTGCTATCTATTCCAGCGATTGTTGGTGCCATTCTTTTTGACATTTTTCAATCTAATGGGCAGATTTTAGAAATGGTTAATTGGAAACTAACTTTACCAGCTATGTTTGTTGCCTTCTTAAGTGGAATATTTAGCTTAAAAATTCTCAAAAAAGTATTAAGTCATAATCGTTTTCTCTTTTTTGCTGCCTATTGTTTAATTTTAGGCTCTGGTTTATTGCTATTTAGCTAAAATCAAACATCGCTTGACGAAAACTAAGAGCTTCAGCAATCAATTGAGATGTAATTATTTCCTCTTCTTGCAAATCAGCAATAGTTTGAGCTATTTTAATGGTTTTGAAATATCCTCTAATGCTAAGCTTAAGTTGGCTTCTTGCCAAATCTAGAGTTTTTTTAGCATCCTTACTCAATTGACAAAAGTGTTTCACCCCCTCGCTGCTTAAGTTAGCGTTTGAGGAAAAACTTGTTTTACTAAAACGCTGATTTTGTCGAAGCCTTGCAATAGTCACTCTCTGACTGATTTCTCGACTGTTTTGAGCAGAACGAGGGCTAAAAAACAACTCTCGTTGACAGTCAGCACTGAGGCGAATACTTAAGTCTAAACGGTCCAAGATTGGTCCAGATAGTTTTTTTTGATAGCGCAACAAATCATAAGTGCTACAACGACAGGCTTTCTGACTACCATAAAAACCACAAGGGCAGGGGTTAGTAGCGGCAATTAAAGTAAAGTTGGCTGGATAAGTTAATTCTTGCTTAGCTCGATTGATTTTAAAAAAATGATTTTCTAGTGGTTGTCGCAGAGCCTCAATTAAGTCACGACGTAATTCTATAAATTCATCCAAAAATAAAACTCCTAAATGAGCTAAACTCAACTCTCCAGGAAAATCTAAACCCCCAAGAAAAGCTGCTTTACTAACACTATGATGAGGAGAACGAAAAGGACGCTCTTTGATCAAGCCGTCTTTTAATGGTGCGAGCAGAGAATAAATCTGACTAATTTCTAAAGCTTCTTCTTGATTTAAACTTGGCAAAATTGACAAAATACTCTGAGCTAAATAGCTCTTTCCAGCACCAGGTTCACCAAAAAGTAAAAGGTGGTGGCCTCCAGCAGCACAAATACTCAGGGCACGTTTAGCCTGATCTTGTTCTTGAAATTCGGCAAGATCTGGCACCGACAAAACTCTCTCAACAAGCTCAATCGATTGAAAACTTCTTACCCTCTCTTTTAGATTAATTAGATTGCCTTTTCTGGCTAAGCTAATCAGTTCTTTCAAACTTGCTAAAGGAAAAAGCTCTAGATTTTTGATTAAAGATAACTCTTTCAAATTTGCTTCAGGAAAAAAAATTTGCTTAAAGCCCAAACTTCTAGCTTTGAGGGCAATGGCTAGGATACCCTTAACTGCTTTGAGTTGACCAGTCAATGATAGCTCTCCTAAAAACAAGGCTTTCTGGCAATCTATCTCTATTTCTCCATACTGACGAAGCAATGCTACCGCAATAGCTAATTCCAAAGCACTGCTAGTTTTGTGCAACTCAGCTGGAGCTAAATTAACCAGAGTACGTAAAGGTTTAATTCTAACTCCACAATGTAAAAGAGCTGAGCTGACCCGCTCTTTTGATTCTTCAACCGCTCGGTTGGCCAAACCAATTAAAATAAAACTTGGTTTACCAATAACCGTATCAACCTCTACTTCAATTTTTTTAACGCTTAAAGCCAAATTAATGGCACTAAAAGTTTTAACAAACATCCTTGATAATTGTCTTCAAGAAAATTGACAACAAGCCATATTGTTTTGAAAATCTTATTAAAGTGTTATCATATTGTCATCATGCTAAACAATTTTCTTTATCAAGTAAAAAAACCCTATCATTTTATAAAAACTGGCTTGTTTAAAGCTTTGCCTGCTCAATTGCAAAACAAATTTCCCCAAAAAGAACTAAAAATCATTGCTATTACCGGTACTGATGGCAAAACTACAAGTACTACACTTCTTTATCATTTACTAAAAACTGCTAATTACAAGGTAGCTCTAGTTTCAACTATCGCAGCCTATATAGGTAAAAAGAAAATTGAAACCGGTTTTCATGTTACTAGTCCTGCTCCAGATGATCTTTATCGCTTAATGCGACAGATGCTTGACCAAGGCACAGAATACTTAATCTTAGAATATACATCTCAAGGAGCTTATCAATACCGCCTGTTTGGCATTCGCCCAGAAATTGCTGGAATAACCAACATCACTCAAGACCATTTTGATTATCATTTAAACTATGAGAATTATTTGAAAGCTAAAGCCTTAGTTCTGCAAAAAAGCAAAACAGTTGTACTTAATGAAGATGACCAGTCTTTTTACCGCCTTAGAAAATTGCTTCCGAGCAGTCGCCATCAAGTTCTAACTTACAGTAAAGAAGAAAAAATTGATCAAGAACTTGACCAAAGTCTCATTAAGCGCTTTCCAGAAGAGTTTAATCAAATGAATGCTCGTCTAGCCATTACCATTGCCAAAGAATTAAAACTAAGCAGCGAAGAATTAATTGAAGGTTTTAAGACTTTTACTGGAGTTGATGGGCGCATGCAATTCTTAAACTTAAAAAAATTAACTGGTCAAAAACATCCCTTTCAAGTAGTCGTAGATTTCGCTCACACCCCACAAGGATTAACCGAGGCACTAACAGCACTAAGACAAAAAATGCAAAAAGAAAAAATGGCTGGACGCTTAATCGCTGTTTATGGCTGTGCAGGCTTGCGCGATCAAGCAAAACGCCCATTGATGGGTAAAATCGGTGCTGATCTAGCTGACCTAGTAGTTTTTACTGCTGAAGATCCCCGTACTGAAAATGTTTGGACCATTATTAGGCAAATGAAAGAATCACTAAACAACAATCATCATAAGGTGGTTTCTATTATTAATCGTCAACGAGCTATTAACTTTACTTTACAAAAATTAGCTAAAAAAGGTGACTTAATTGCTTTATTGGGCAAAGGGCCTGAACAAAGCATGTGCTATGGAAAAGTTGAAAAACCCTGGAGTGAAGTGGAAGCAGTGAAAAAAGCACTTAAGTAAGTTACTCTATGTCTAATAATTCAAAAAATTCAATTTTAGATTATCAGCACTTTTATTTAGTTGGAATCAAGGGTGTGGCAATGACCTCTATAGCTCAATGTTTAATTGACGCTGGTAAAACTGTATGTGGCAGCGATCTTGATGAAGATTTTGTAACTGCTAAAATTTTAGCTGAAAAAAATATTTGTATTGAAAGTTTTAATTCAAACTTTCTACAAGAAAAATCTAACAAAAACATTGATTGTTTAATCTATACTGCTGCTCATCAAGGTATTGATAATCCACAGGTCCAAGCTGCTATCCAAGCTGAAATTCCTGTTTACTCACAAGCAGAAGCACTAGCAGACCTATTCAATCAAAAAAAAGGTGTTGCTGTCTGTGGGGTTGGTGGTAAAAGTAGCACTAGTGCCATGCTGGTTTGGGTCCTTGAAAAATTGAACGTCCCCATCTCTTTTTCAGTTGGAGTGGGGGAGATTATTGGTCTAAAAGCTACTGGTTCCTGGAAAAGCGAAGCAGAATACTTTATTGCTGAGGCAGACGAATATGCAGTTGATGCCAATGCCATTAAAAAGGGTGAAAAAATGATCCCACGTTTTAGCTTTTTAAAACCTTCAATCGCTGTTTGTACCAATCTAAAATATGATCATCCAGATGTTTATCCAAATTTTACAGCTACTAAAAGAGCTTTTAAAAACTTTTTTTTGCAAATTAAAAAAAATGGTACCTTAATTATTAATGCTGATAATCCTGACCTACTAACACTAAGTGAGGAAGTTAAAAAAGAACGTGCTGATTTGAAAATTATTACTTTTTCTTGGCAAGGCCCAGCAAATTATTTTTTCAATAATTGGCAAATTAAAAGTGGCCAAAACTTAGCTCAAATTAATCAAGAACTAGAAAACAAAAAAAATAGTTGTCAGCTTAGACTAAAGGTGCCGGGTCAATTTAACTTAATGAACGCCCTTGCTGCTACAGCTGCTTTATCAACACTAAACATACCTCTTCCCAAAATTTGCCAAGAGCTTAGTCAGTTTCACTCAACCAAACGTCGCTTTGAGCTAGTTCATTTAAAAACTAATCAACTTTTTTTTGACGATTATGCTCATCATCCAAGTGAAATTAGCGAAGTCATCCGCACCTTAAATCAATACTTTCCTGAAAATAAAAAATTAATTGCCTTTCAACCTCATACCTACAGTCGTACTAAATCCATGTTTAAAGATTTTGTAGATGCATTAGGTAGTAATATTAGCACTCAAGATCAACTTGTTATTTTGGACATTTTTGCTTCTGCCAGAGAAAAATTGGACGATTCCGTTAGTAGTCAAAAATTGGTTCAAGCCATTAGCGATAAATTTCCCCAAGTTAAAGTTTTATATTTATCAGACATAAATGGCTTGGCTAAATACTTAAAAGAAAATCACTTTGATCTGACAATTACGGTTGGAGCAGGGGATATCTATAAGGTTTATCAGCTCTTGTCTTTTACCCAATAAAAAATGGTATAATTTGAAAGTTGAAAGTCGCCGTGGTGGCGGAATTGGTAGACGCGCGAGACTTAAAATCTCGTACTAGCAATAGTGTGTGGGTTCGATTCCCACCCGCGGCACTTAGACAAAAAGCAGGTGTTGACCTGACATCGGGGAATAGCTCAGATGGCTAGAGCGTACGGTTTGGGACCGTAAGGCCGCAGGTTCGAGTCCTGTTTCCCCGACAAGATATAATTTTCTTTAAAAAGCTAAGATGAGTACTGAAAAGCCAATTGGTAATGAAAGCAAAAACACTAATTATTTGGATGAGTTGAAAAAAATTAGTAAAGCCACAAACCTCCCCTTTGATGAAAAAGCAGAAAAATTTCAAAAAGCAATGGAAGATGCTAAGGAGGCAGGTGTGCCTCTAGAAGAAATTATTAAAACCCTAAAAGAATTAAAAAATAATAAATCCAAAAATTAATAGTTAAAAAAAGCCTGCTATGAGTAAAATTAAAAATATCATCAAGATTCATTTTTTAGAAAAAAAAGCTAAACAGAAGATTGAGCTGGATCAAGACCTAATATTATTGAGCATTATTTCTAGTTTAATTGCTGTTTTTGGCATTAAATTAAATAATATATACATCCTTATTGGCTCAATGTTGATTTCACCTCTATTTAATCCTGTTATTTCTAGTGCAGTTTTTTTAATTTCAAAAAACTATCAAGCTTGGCTTAAATCCCTAAAAACTTTATTAATAAGCTTAGTCATTTCTATTCTAAGTAGTCTTATTTTTTGGCTTTTATTAAAATTCACTAATCAATTAGGAACTTTTGATTATTTAATACCAAACATTACTTTGCTTGATACTTTTGGGGTGGCTGTTTTGATGGGAACTGTTGGCACCTTATTATGGATTTGGCCAAAAATACCCAACACCAGTGCTGGCGTCTCTATCGCTATTTCTTTAGTGCCTCCTATTGCAAGCCTCACAGCGGGCCTCGTTTTCAATCAATATGATATTGCTATTAAACACTCTCTAGTTTTATTACTTAATTTACTAGGAATATTAATTGGCTCCATTCTTACTTTAAAATTTTATTTCCGAAAAAATCATAAATAAAATTAAATACTCTGAGCCAAATAGATTCAATTAATCTAAGCTCAATTTTGTCAACATTTCTGTCACAGTGATTATAAATAATGCTTGAGTGAGCGATCAAGATTTGTCTAAGTTAGCTAAAAACACCCTTAAACAACACTTCGGTTTCGATGATTTTCGACCTGGACAGTTAGATATTGTTTTGTCAATTTTAAAGAAACAAGATACTTTAGCAATCCTGCCAACTGGAGGCGGCAAGTCTATTTGTTTTCAGATACCAGCGCTCATTTTTCCCGGACTAAGTATTATCATTTCACCTCTTATCTCTCTAATGAAAGACCAAGTTGATCATCTGTTAGCTAAAAATATTAGAGCTACTTTTATCAACAGCCAATTGGAAAAAAAAGTCATTGAAGGAAGACTAAAAGAATTAGCTAACAATCAATATAAATTTTTATACCTAGCTCCAGAGCGCCTTACTAATCCCGAGATTATTAAACTTTGCCAAGAAATTAAGATTTCTATGCTCTGTGTAGACGAGGCTCACTGTATTAGTATGTGGGCTCATCAGTTCCGTCCGGCTTATAAAAAAATTCCAGATTTTTTAAAAAAAATTCAAAAAAAACAAGAAAAAATTGTTATCAGTGCTTTTACCGCTACTGCCACTTCTTTAGTTAAACAAGAAATTAAACAATTTTTAAATTTAAAAAACTGTCAAGAATTTAGTGCTAGTTTTTTGAGAGAAAACCTCATTTTTCACAATTTAATCTGCCACAGCGAGGCAGAAAAAAATATTTATTTAATTAAAATTTTAAAAATTCATCAAGGTAAAAATGCTGTTATTTATTGTAGTGCGCGCGCGGCCTGTGAAAAACTCTGTGCCTTGCTAAAACTACTCAATCCAAAACTAGCTATCGCTTATTATCATGCTGGCATGGATAAGGCCGCGCGCCAACTGACTCAAGACCAATTTTTAACTAGCCAATTACAAATCATTGTCGCCACCAATGCTTTTGGGATGGGCGTGGATAAAAGTGATGTTCACTTAGTGGTTCACTATCAAATACCTGCTAATTTGGAAAATTATTATCAAGAAGCGGGCAGGGCAGGACGCGATGGAAAAACTAGTTATTGCTATTTACTTTATAGCTCTAAAGACCTTGCTATACAAAAAGGCTTGTTAGCTAAAAGTTATCAAAATAATTTAGAACATCCCCGGCGAAAAATTGAAATAGATAAATTAAAAATTATGAAAAACTATTCTCTAAGCAAACACTGTTTAGAAAGTTTAATAAATAAATATTTTAGTGATCAAAATAACCTAAAAGCTCAGAGCAAAAAAACAAAAAATTGTCAGCACTGTTTTTTGTGTCTCCAGCTTCATCTTTATCTAGATGAAGACGAGCTACACACCATTAATGAAATGCTGAAGCTCAATCAAAAACTAACAAAAAAACTTAGCAAAAAATTTTCCTTATTTCATAAACAGGCTTTTCTTTTACCCGTAGTTTTTCATCAACAAAGTATTGAGGCGCTAGCCATTACTAATCAAAAAATTGAAAAAAAATCAATTCTGCCCGGCATTGGCTCTGCTTATTTTCGATTGAAAGCTGATTAGTGATATAATAACCAGTTATGCAATTGAAAAAAATCATCACTGAATCTCAAAAAATTGGTAAATTTTTAAATGAACGCTGGCCCCTGAAAGATGAAAATCAGCGAATTTTTGCCAGAACCATGAAAATTGTTGAAGAATTGGGAGAGTTGTCTGACGAAATTTTAACCAGCATGAATTTACAGCGCAATTCAAAAATTGCTAACTTTTCAAGAAAAAACCTAGAGGATGAATTTGCTGATGTTTTTGGTTCTTTAATCCTTTTGGGGAACGAATTAAATATTGACATTGAAGAAGTAGTAAAGCGTAAAATCATCTACACTCGCGAACGTTTAGAAATAGACAAAGACTGATATAAATCTCCATCACTAAAGCCTCGATTTCGGTAATACTCCTTTGTTCCAATCGCAGAAATTACTGCCAATTTTTTAAATCCAGATCGCTGACTAATTGTTTTAGCTTCTTCAATCAAACGCGTGCCTAATCCTAAGTGTTGAGCTCGACCTTTTGCTTCAGCCCCCAAAGCCAAGGCCTGGCCATAAACATGAATCTCGCGAATAAGGGCGCTATCACTTAGTTCTTGCCACCAATGATTTTTTTTCTTAGGCAAACTAAGGCGCAAAAATCCGAGAATTTTTTCTTCACCACCCTCAACCATCACAGTAAATTGCAAAAAGTATTCAACACTCGATTGGGTTTGATATTTAATTTTACTTAACTTAATTTTTTTTGGATCAAACTCTTGGCGCCGTATTTCTCTAGAACGTATTTCTTTAATTTCGATATTGTCTTTTTTAACTTGAGCCTCAGCAATCTGGCGAAAATTACTCTTAATGTTGCCGCTGACAATATCTTGGGCTGGAATATCTCTCAACATCCGGGTAATCCGACAATAAGCGGGGGTATTTTTTAAAGTAAAAGTGGTAACCTTCAACAACTCCTCATGGGAATAGGGTTGCCATTTGCCTTCCTTGTAGTATTGCATTAGGGGTGCGCTAGCAATCAGTGAGCAGGGATAAATTTTTAACTCATCAGGTCTAAAATTTTCATCTGCAAAAAGTTTAATAAAATCTGCCTGATCTTTTACTACGTTACTGCCATATAAATTGGCCATCCAATGGACATGAATTTTAAAACCCAGCTGGCGCAATATTTTAAAAGCTTCTTTAGTTTCAGCTACACTGTGGCCGCGATTATTAAGTTTTAAAACCTTATCATCCAGGGTTTGTACTCCCAATTGGATTTTAGTGGCGCCAAGTTTACGCATTTCAAGGACACTGTCCTGATTAATTTCGTCTGGTCGAGTTTCCAGCACCAAACCTATGCAACGAGCTAGAGCCGTTTCGTTTTTTTTATGCGCTCGTGACAATTCACTAAAACTAGCCTGTTGCCAACGATCAATTCCAGCTTTTTTTTCTGGTAGTAAATAATGTTTGTTGATCAACTGGTTATAATTTTGTCTGATTTCTTCTTCATTTAAATTTAGTTGCTCTAAAATTGCTAAATTTTCTTTAGCCACACTGCTCATATGCGGCTCATCTAATTTTTTCAAAGCTCTCTCATATCTTTGGCGAATTCTTTCTGATTGATCAAGCCTGTTAAAATCATTAAGTGCTCTAAAAGATTGCTGAATAAACCAAAGGCGATAACTCTTTGGATAATTAGTCCAAGTACCACCCAAGATAATCAATTCTACTTTATTTATACGATGACCCATGCTCGCCAGAGCATTTAAACGACTCATTACTTGCAGATAAGGATCAAAATAGTTTTTTTCTGCCCGTTGTGCGCCTGGTTCTTCTGCTAAATAACTCTTGGGCATGCGCAGATCATTGGGGCAAAACAGGCAGTTTCCTGGGCAAGGATAGGGTTTAGTTAAAATAGTTACTGGTGCCACTCCTGAAGCACTACGCGTTGGCTTCAACCTTAATTTCTGCACCAAAGAGCCGTAGGGCTTATCTGGATATAATTGACGATGAGCCTCAATAATTTCGGTTTTGCTAAAAAAACCACCGTCTTCCTTAGGATGCTTTTTAATTAAAGAAAGCAATTTTGGCCAGGACAAGTCTAAATTGCCTCGCAAAATCTCAACTAGCTTAAATAATTTTTTTTGCTCTAATTCTTTATTCATCGAAGCTTTATTATACCTTTAATTAGCTTTTATTTGCTAAAATAGGGAAGAGTGAAAAACAAAACCATTAAACAACTAAATCAGCTTAATAAGAGTTTTTATCAAATTGTGGCTGATGATTTCAGTGATAGTCGACAATATTCGTGGCAGGGTTGGCAAAAAATTCCAAAATTTTTAGAAAAAAATAAAAAGAAAGCTAAAAAAATTAAAGTTTTAGATATAGCCTGCGGCAATGCTCGTTTTGCTCAATTTTTACAAAAAGAAAAAAATAATTTTGACTATTTTGCTTTGGATAATTCTCAAAAATTACTCAATATTGCTCAAGAAACACTCAATAAAGAAAAAACTAGTAGTAAATTATTTAACTTCGATTTAATTGACAATTATTTAAACAATAAAAAAATAATTTGGCCAATTAATGAAAAATTTGATTTAATTGTGACATTTGGCTTAACTCATCATTTACCAAGTCATGAATTGCGTCTAGAATTTTTCCAATCACTAAAAAATTTATTAGCGAACGACGGTCTATTAATAATTAGTAATTGGCAATTTGCCAATGATCAGCGTTTTCAAAAAAATATTTTAAATTGGCAAAAAATTAAAA
>CAYXJQ010000043.1:0-1873 GCA_964464985.1 uncultured Pseudomonadales bacterium
TACCTGATCTCTACATTTAGTGGAATCAAATAATAAGCCGCACTAAAAACTCCTAAAACAACAGCACTCAGAGCCAATAAAATTTTCTTTTGCCATTGTTTCTTCTCTAGAGTGGCCAAAAAATAAATTGTTAATGGAATAGCAAAAATCAACAACATCATTGGATGAGTAATAGCTAATAAAAAAACAGCTAAAGCGATCAACACTAAAGCAATTTTTTTCTTTTTTTTATTAAACTGATAAATGCTCAATAAAATTAAAGGATAAAAAACACTGGCTAAAATTTCTGGTAACCCCCCTCTAATATAGATGTTAGCAATGCGATAAGGAACAAAATTCATTAATATAGTAGCAACTAGGGCAATATTGGCTTTGGCATATTTTCTGGCAAAAATATAAAAGAATAAGCTGCTAAGCAAGACAGCAAGAAATAAGGTTAAATTGTAGGCACCAACTACCGAAAAACCAAATAAGATAAACAATGCTCCTAAGTAAGCCGGTAGCTGGTGAGCAAATATAGGTAGTGGCAAACCATAATTAGCAAAGTTATTAGCCCAAGTTACTGGAAATCCACCGTCTTTGAGAGCGTTAGCAAATTGAGCCATGGTCGTCATATGAATATGACCGTCAAAAGTAATGTGTTTGCCCTGATGAAAGAAGAGGTCAATTACCATCAAAAATGATACAATAATCAAAGTAATGATGCAGAAAAAATCAGCAGAAAATAAAAACTTTTTCTTCACCTCTACAGTATACACTTTTCCTTCAATAATTTTATTATTAACTCTACTGAGCTTTATCTTTTTTCATCCAGGTATTAGACCTAAATGGGATCAAAACTATAGAAGCCAACTTTTCAATAATTTTATCGAAAAAACAATTGAACAAAATCAAATCGATCCCCAAGCATATTGGTTATTTAGAGAAAGATATAGCCCTGGCACTTTTGAGCCAAACCAAGAAACAGTTGGTTTTTTTCAAACCTTCAAAATCATTAAACTTGAAGAATCAAAAACCACAGACTTACTCTACTATAATTCTCCATTTTTAATGAGCACTGATAGCATTACTACATATAAAGATATTTTAAATAAGATTAAAGAGGAAAATAGTGAAGAAGTTTTGCTAAGCAGCGAAACTGTCCTGATTACAGAATCTAAAAAAGAAAAAGATTCGCAGCTGAAAAATATTAAGGTGTGGTTTTTATTACCTATTGAAGAAATGAAACTGGCTAATGGCTTTTTTGATTACACTGCTGATGAGCTAAAACTACTTGAAGACAGTTTCTGGCTAAATTATTCAGAGATTGTTCTTTTTTAAAAGAAAAACATGGGCTACCACAGCCATAGTTGAAAAAGTAGCCAACAAACTAATAGTTTCTGCCAAATTTCTCAGCTTAGTTTCTCCAGAAAACTCTAACAAAACCTGATGTTCTCCAACCGGAACTTTGATGACTAAGACTCCCTGATAATGGGCCACATCCTGCAAAACTTCTGTTTCTAGCCCATCGATTGTAGTTGACCAGCCTGGGAAATAGAGTCTTTTGTGTATAGCGATTACTTCTTCTGGAGTATTGATCCAATAACTCATTCTAGTGCCATTAATTTCTCTAATTTCTATTTCATAGTTTGTAAATGAATTGCTAAATTCTTTTAATTCTTCCACATCCTCATCTTTAATTTCTGCTAAGAGGCTCTCTTGGCTGGCTGGTAAAATTAAAATTTCTTCACTAAAAACATATGGCTTCTTTGACCAAATTGGTCGATGCTCATCAAAACTAGTACCAGTAGTTGGCATTTGCAACCAATCGTGATCTGATTTAATTTCCATTAGCCTGCGTTTGGAATATGAAAATCCAGAAAAAATAATTAAA
>CAYXJQ010000044.1:0-10184 GCA_964464985.1 uncultured Pseudomonadales bacterium
ATTGCTGCTTACCGTCATGTAGGGGCTAAAGTAACAGAAATTAATAAAATTAAAGAAGATGAAATGGCTAATGCCGTTGTTCTTAAGCCAAAACAGATCGGCACTATTAGTGAATTAATGGAAAGCATTAAAACCATCAAAGACCATCAATTAGATTTGGTTATTAGCCATAGTACAGGAGAGACACTAGAAACTCTAATTGTAGATTTGGCGGTCGGAGTCGGAGCTAATTATGTAAAATTTGGCCCACTCAATAGAGGTGAGAGGGTAGCAAAATATAATCGTCTAATGGAAATTAACCAAGAACTAAAAGCCGAAAAATAAAAATCCTTTTATTCTCTTGTTTTCTTTTTTTTATCTATAAACCAACGATGCCAGTTGTTGCGTAATATGTAAAAGATGAAACCTAAAAAACTAAGTATTATTACTATCTCCAAAACAGAGTTTAGAGTATCTACGCTGTCTACCAATCCCTGAAACTGTTGCAGACCATAAAAAGCCCCTAATAAATAAAAAGCATTACGCACTACCATTCCTAAGAAAGTACCCAAGGCAAAAATTTTAAATTTAACCTTAATCAGTCCAGCCACAACAGTAACTGGCAATGTAGGTACAAAAGGCAAGGCTCTTAGTATAAATAAAATTAAAGTGTTGCTTTTGGTTTTTGAAAATATTTTACCGTAGCGTTCAATTTCATTAGCCTCTAAACCCAAAAATTTGCCAAGCTTTCCATGGGTGATTAAATCTTCTAATTTATCTGCAATCCAAAAAACCACTGAGGTAGAAAAGGTTTTGGCTAAAGCGCCAATCAATGCTAAAAACAAAACAAAATAAACAGTTTTATTTTGACTAATAGCTAAAGAACCCGCAGTCAATGGTACAAAAGGCGAGGGGATAATGGCAATAATTTCTTCAGCAATTGCACCGATAACAACAAAAAAGGGCAAAGATACCGAAGTCGCAAAATTAGTTAAATAGTTTAAAACTGTGTCTGTAATTCCTGTCATAAATAAAAAGTATAACTGAACTCTAACAATATGTCAGTACTAATTTATCTTATAACTGTTAAACTTATATTTGATATATTTTGATATATAAATTGCTAGTTGAGTTTTGGGACTAATTCGTTTATTTTATGGTTAATATTCGTTATAAATTAGTGAAAGCATCGGGTCTATGGCAGTTACTTTATACAAAAGACAAAGACAAATTGTCGATTTTATCGCTCAATATATTCAAAAAAATGGCTACGCTCCAACCCTTAGAGAGATTGCGGATTCTATAGGTGTTTCCTCATTAGCCACTGTTCACGAACACTTACAAGCACTAGAACGCAAAAAAGTGATTCGTAAACATGAGGGAGCAGTTAGAGGTATTGAATTGGTAGACAGAACCTTTTTAGATATTACTGATAGCGTTGATCTGCCTTTTTTAGGCTACATTGCCGCTGGAGCTCCTATAGAAGCCCATGAAGATCCAGAAGCGAGCTTCAAAGTTTCACCAGAAATGATTTCCGGTAAAAAACGAGCCTTTATTTTGCAAGTCAAAGGTAAATCAATGATTGAAGATCATATTGATGATGGCGATTATGTGGTAATCGAAGAAACTCCTGAGGTAAATAACGGTGATATCGTGGTTGCACTTCTAGACAACGGACTTGCCACTCTTAAACGTTTCTACAAAGAAGTAACCCGCATTCGTCTCGAACCAGCCAACTCGACTATGAGTCCAATTTACGCAACAAATGTTCAAATTCAAGGACGAGTAGTGGGGCTTATTCGTAAGTTTCGCTATTAAATCAGTTTGATAAAAAGTTTTTAAACAGGAATTTCTTTAATTTCTAGCTGGAAATTAATAAAGGATCTCAAAATATAGAGATAATCACTAGTTCTGTTAATAAATTTGACCAAAATATCTCGCAAATCTCTTTCTCCATCCAGAGCAACCAATTTTCTCTCTAACCTTCGACAAATGGTCCGTGACAAGTCTGTTTGAGCTGCTAATTGACTGCCGCCAGGTAAAACAAAATTACTCCAAAAATCTTTGCCCAATTTGTTTTGCAAGTTATCAATGTTTTTCTCCATTTCATTTAAAAATTTATTGGGAAAAATAACCTTTGGTGATTTGGCTATTTCCGCTCCTAATTTAAAAAGTTGTCTTTGTAAATCAAGCAGAAAAGTTTTTTGTTTAACAAGCTCTTTAAGATTCTTTTCGCTTATCTTTCCAAACAAAGCCTCATCCCAATTTGCCACTAATAAACCTAAGCTGGCATTAAATTCATCCAGCGTACCTAAAACAGTAAAAACCAAACTATCCTTAGCTAGTCTTTCTCCATTTATTAGGGCTGTTTGCCCCTTATCTCCAGTTTTACTGTAAATTTTTTTCATACCCATTTATTCTAGTTTCTTTTTGTATCTTTTCAAATAAGCAAAAACTACCTATAATAAAATTCCGTGATGGTAAATATTCGCGGATTTCTCCAACAGGCAGCTAAAAAGCATCCTACCAAATATGTTTTTGTTTCTGGTGGAGTTCTATCTGGCTTGGGTAAAGGAATCACGGCCGCATCACTTGGAGTAGTGCTTAAAGCACATGGTTACAGCGTCACTAACATCAAATGTGAAAACTATTTAAATTTAGACTCTGGAAATATTAATCCCATTGAACATGGTGATGTTTTTTTATGCGATGATGGTCTAGAAGCTGACTTGGACTTGGGTTCTTATGAAAGATTTCTAGGAGAAGAAGTTGGCTATAAAAACTTCACCACCATGGGCCAAATTTACAGCACCGTTATTGAAAAAGCCAAAAACCTAGAGTATGAGGGAATTACTGTAGATGCTATTCCTTATGTTCCAGAGGAGGCTATTCGTCGTATTCAAACTGCAGGTAAAGGCTATGATGTTTGTTTGGTAGAGTTGGGTGGCACCGTTGGCGAATATCAAAATATTATTTACTACGAAGCTTACCGAATTATGAAAATGACACTGCCAGATGATGTCATTATTGTTCACGTTACTTATTTTCCCAATCCAAGTCACATTAATGAGCTTAAATCAAAACCGACTCAATTATCAGTTAAAACTCTTAATTCAATGAGTATCCAACCAGACTTCATTGTTGGTCGCGGCACCACTTATATTGACGATAAGCGTAAAGAAAAAGTGGCTTACTTTTGCAATATGGAAAAGGAGGAAATTATTTCTAACCCTGATTGCAAATCAATTTATGAAATACCTCTAATTTTTCAAAAACAAAACTTTGGTAGTAAGGTTTTAAAAAAACTCAAATTGAATGATAAAAAAATTCAACTCGATCAATGGAGAGAGATGGTAAAAAAGATTTATAGCAAAAAGGATAAAAAAGCCAACATTGCTATTATTGCCAAATATATTAAAAGTGGAGAGTTTGAACTAAAAGATTCTTATACTTCACTGTTAGAAGCCATTGATCATGCTGCTTGGCAAGAACAGCTTGATATAGAAATAACATTTATCAATGCTGAAAAGATAGAAAAAAAACAAGCTCAAGCTCTAAATGATCTCAAAAAGGCAGATGGTATCATCGTTCCTATTGGTTGGGGAAAACGTGGAGTAGAGGGGAAAATTCAAGCCATTCAATATGCTAGAGAAGAAAAAATTCCTTACCTTGGCTTATGTTATGGTATGCAACTGGCTTCAATTGAATATGCTAGAAATGTAGTGGAACTCAAAAATGCTCACACCGAAGAAGTTGATCCTCAAGCCAAAGACCCCATTATTCACGCCATACCTTTTGATAAAAAATATCAAAAAATAAAGGGTACTGGCGCAAGCATGCGTCTTGGATCCTACGATTGTGTACTCAAAAAAGATACTTTAGCGCACCATATCTATAAAAAACATCACGCATTTAAAAATGAAAAGTTAAATTTAATTTCTGAACGCCATCGGCATCGCTTTGAGTTTAATAATCAATACCGACAAGTTCTAGAAGACAAAGGTTTTGTTATTTCTGGCACTAGCCCCGACGATTTTTTTGTAGAAATGATTGAACTCTCACCACAAACCCACCCTTTCTTTTTGGCCACTCAAGCTCATCCAGAATATAAATCTAGGCCACTAACTCCTCATCCAATTTTCATTGAATACTTAAAAGCAGTTTTGCAACAATCAAAAAATACAAAAAAATAAATTCTTTCAAGCTTGCAAACTTG
Source organism: uncultured Pseudomonadales bacterium (assembly GCA_964464985.1). Classification (GTDB taxonomy): domain Bacteria; phylum Patescibacteriota; class Microgenomatia; order UBA1400; family PJMF01; genus JAAZKO01. The sequence continues at coordinate 4,196 of CAYXJQ010000044.1, forward strand.
ATACATATTCTGTTACAATACCCGCTTGTTATGTCAATCAATTTTATTTACAACAACAAAACCATTGGTGTCGGCGATTCGGTGCAAGTACACCAAGAAATTAGTGAAGGCGACAAAAAGAGAATTCAAATATTTGAAGGTATTGTAATTGCTATTAAAAATCGAGGATTAGGTAAAAGCTTTACCGTTCGTAAAATTGGCGCCAATAGCATCGGTGTAGAAAAAATCTTTCCTGTTGCTATGCCTAGCATTAAAAAAATTGAACTTAAACGTCAAGGAGATGTACGTCGTAGCAAACTATATTACTTGCGTGACAAAGTTGGTAAAGCCGCCAGCAAGGTTAAAGAAAAAAATCTTTTCGAAAAAACTGAAAAATAACTGGAAAATTCAACAAGGCTGTTTAGCAGAAGCGACAGCTAGTGCATTTTTAACAAGAAAAAATTACCAAGTTTTAGAACAAAATTTGAGCTTTGGAAATCACGAGCTAGACATTATTGCTCTAGATCTAAAACACAATGAATACGTTTTTGTTGAGGTAAAATGGCGAAAAAATGATAGTTTTGGTGAAGGCAGTTTAGCAGTTAATCATCAAAAAATCAGATCTATGCAGATAGTTGCCAAACAATGGCTGCGAAAACAAAAGTTTCCAAAAGCTTGGCGGTTTGATATCATATCTTTAGTTGGTAATTTACAAAGCCAAAATTTAAAAATTAGACACTTTAAAAACATAACTTGGCTTTAATAAAACCTGGCCCCATCGTCTAGTGGTTAGGACATCGGGTTTTCATCCCGACAACTGGGGTTCGATTCCCCATGGGGTCACAACAAAGACGTGGATAATCGTGAGTATATTGTGCTTGATGGACAACAAAGACTTACTGCCATCTACTACACTTTTGTCGCACCTGATATAAGCTTACCCAATCGCTCTAGTAGATTTTTTTACTTTATAAAAGTTGATCGTTTTATAGCTGAGGAATATGATGCCGCTTTTAACTATGAATGGTTTACCAAACGCTTAAAAAAAATAATGTCTGATCAAAAGATTCAATTTGAAGAACATATTTTCCCATTGAAGATAATAGGTGATGGAGGTTGGGACTTATTTGAATGGATTAAAAACTATGAACAATACTGGGCTGATAAAGCTAAGATAGCAAAAGAAAACAGTGATGAGAAAGAGGCTAAAATAGCTAGCCAAAATGCAGCTAACGCACAGAGTTTTGGAAACCACATCAAAAGAATTACTGAAGATTACCAAGTTACTTACACCGAGCTTGATAAAGATTTAGCAGTTGAAAAAATCTGTGATATTTTTACACAAATTAATAGCAGAGGTATCAAACTTGATGTTTTTGATTTAATGAATGCGCTGTTAGTGCCCAAGGGGTTGCAATTAAAACATATGTGGAGAGAGGCGTCTAGCCGTTTAGAATTTGTTGAAGAATCTAGAATGAATGTATATCTACTGCAAGTCATGTCAATCTTAAAACAGGCATACTGCTCTCCAAAGTATCTGTATTATCTTTTACCCGGTCAAGAAAAACCAATTAGAAAACCTGATGGCACAAGAAAGAAGCAGGTTTTAGTATCTACTGTGGAAGAATTCGAACAACTTTGGTGTGAATCTGTTCAGGCTGTGGAAAATGCCCTTAAAATTCTTAGCCATCCTCAGGAATATGGGGCAATATCTTCGAGCTACTTGCCTTACGTGTCAATAATTCCTGCATTTGCATCGCTGCAACTTTATGTAAAAAAACTGCCTTCAGATAAACAATTAGATGCTCAAAGAAAAATTAGATTGTGGTACTGGGCTTCAGTATTTACCAATCGTTATTCCGGCTCAGTTGAATCCACTACTGCACGTGATTTTTTAGATGTTAAAGCCTGGATTGAAGATGATTTGCTAGAACCATCACCTATTGCAGAGTTTAAAACACAATTTAAAAACCTAGACCTAAATAGAGAAGTAAGAAGAGGAACATCAATCTACAACGGTATTTTTAACCTATTAGTTTTACAGGGAGCAAGAGATTGGATAACCGGCACTATTCCACAATACGGAGATCTTGATGATCATCATATCGTCCCAGCTTCTTGGGGCAACAAACATCTAAAACAATCCAAGGATCCCAACATTCATTCCATATTAAACCGTACGCCTTTAACTTCTGACACTAATAGAAAAATAATCACAGACAGATTGCCTAATGAATACCTTCCTGAACTAATTGCCTCAAACGGAGAAGAAGAAGTAAGGAAAATTTTAGATACTCATTTTATTTCAAAAAAAGCCCAGCAAATTTTAATGAAGCAGCCATTCACACCAGATGATTATGAGGCTTTTATTGAAGAGCGCAAGAAAACAATCCAAGGGGCGATTGAAAGTTTATTAATTAAACAAAGGTTAGATTTACCAGTGGAGCTGAGAAATTTAGATGAAAAAATTGAAGGAGTTGAACTAAAACTTAGAAAATTAATTGATCAATCTCTCGGATCAGATGAAAATCTTATTCCCTCCCACATTGCTCCAAAAATTCAAGAAAGAATTGCTAGAGCTGCAAAGAAAAATCCATCAATAGACTTGGAAAAATACAAAAAATTATCTAATCAGCTTGAGTATTTTGATCTCAGAGAGTTAGAAGGTGTTATCACTAATAAAAGCTTGTGGTCGCGTTTTACTGAAACTTTCACTGATAAGGAAAGATTAACCAATAAATTTGAACAGCTTGCTGAATTAAGAAATTCTATCAGGCACAGCCGTACAGTTGACGCTATTACACAAAAAGAAGGAGAGGCAGCACTGCTCTGGTTTGAAGAAGTTTTATAAAAAATGATAAAAAAAGCCAAACACGATTTAAATAAAATCATCTAGAAGCTCATTTATTTTTGTTATGAATAACTGATTAGTTTTTTCATCCCTCACGCTCACTCTAAAAAAAGAGTTATCAAAACCATCAAAGTTTGAACCCATGACAAGAGAGACTCCTTTTTGTTTTAATTGCTCGGAAAACTGATTTGCAAGGACGTAACTTGGTACTCTAACAAAAAGATTATTAGCCTCACTGGGGAAAACTAAAAATCCTTTTTTTTCAAGCTCATTTTTCAAAAATAAGCGTTGTTTTGAAGCAAATTTTTTTGTCTCCTCTATAAAGACCTTGTCCTCCAAAGCAATGCAAGCTAATTTTTCACTCAGACCACTAATCTGAAAGATCGGTGTTTCTTCTTCTAATTTCTGAACAATTGTTTCATTAGCAACTGCAAAACCAATTCTGAGTAAAGCTAATCCGAAACCTTTAGAAAAAGTTCTTAGCACTATCAGGTTGTCTTGACCAATAACTTCATTAATCATCGTTTCCCCACCAAACTCTATGTTGGCTTCGTCAACTACAACTAAAATATTGCTGGGAATACAGTCAATAAACTGCAAGATGCTTTGTTTAGAAAGTATTGAGCCTGTAGGATTGTTGGGATTACAGATAAAGATCAAGCTGGTTTGTGAAGAAACAGCTTTTGCTATTTCAAACAAATCGATACCTAAATCATTAGTCATCTGTACACTTACAACTTCTTTTCCCGCTAATTGAGAGCAAACTGCAAACATTGGAAATGATAACGCCGGCACCAATACCTCTTCCCCAATTTTCCCAAAAACTCTAGGCAAATCATTAATTACTGACTCTGAACCATTGGCAATGAAAAAATTGGATTCATCTAGAGATAGTTCTTGAGCCAATTTCTTTTTCAGCAGTTTACCATTGGGCGAGGGGTAGTCATTGAAACCCATCTTTATATTTTTTAGAGCACTAGAGACCAAAGGAGAACATCCGAGAGGATTCTCGCTCAAAGATAGGTCTATTGGTTTTTTCTCAGTCAGAGCATAAAGTTTCTTCATACCTCTTGGCTGAGTTAGTTTAGTATTTTTCATTTTTTGCCTTTCCACGCACAAAAAAACCTCCTGTTAGGAGGTTTGTGATTAAGTGCTATAAATAATTAGAAAATTATTGCATCAAAAAAACACACCTCCAGTAGGGGGCGCTGTGCCAAGACGCGTGGTGTGCATTATTTGATAACAACATAAGCGGTATTATAACTTATAAACTCATTTTTGTCTGCCTTGTAGTTAAAAGGTTAAACAATTCTATCAGGTAAAGCCGCGCAGTTGACGTTATTACATAAAATGAGGGGGAGGCAGCACTTCTCTGGTTTGAAGAAATTTTATAAAATAATTGACCACCTACATTAGCAGGCACAATAACCATCTCTTCTAAAACGGCATATCTTTGTCATCGTCCTTCTCAAAAACTACGCCTTCTGAAGCCTCAGTGTCTAAATCTGGTTCGTCAGTTTCTTCTTCAAAATCAATTTTTAACTCCTCAAATTCATTTTCAATTGTTTTTAATCTGTCTTGGCATGATTTTATTAATTGTTTGCCCTCTTTTAATTGGGTAAGCGCCTCCTCAAGATCCAGGTCCTCATTTTCAAACCATTCATTAATTTCTTCAATTCTTTTCATTGACTGAGTGAAGTTGAGTTTTTGATTGGACATATTTATTCCTTTAAAAGATTATTGATAATTGTTTTTGCACGGCCTTTATAAAATTGAATATTTACTTCATCGTTAACTTGAAGAGAATCTATGTTATTAATTATCTTTTGCTCTTTTCTGATAATACTATAGCCTTGTTTAAGTTTGATTTTAGGATCAGATGCAAGGAGATGTTTTTCATATAAATTAAGTCTGCGGCTAGACTCTAAATATAGTCTTTTAAAATTTCTGTTAAGGCTGGAGTTCATCAAATAAATAGTTTCAAACTCTCTAATTAATTGCTCGCTGACTTTTTTAAAATTATTTTGAAAGAGCTCTTCAACATGCTGATAATCTTTTTCTTTTGCTTGCAAATAAAAATAAAGATTTCTGTTAATCTGCTTAAGTGTTTGCAAATGACTATCAATTAATTGCGAAGTTAACTGACAGAAAAAATCCCAAAAGTCTTCTAGTTTATTATTAATATTGGCAAATTGCATTTCAACTTTAGAATCAAGTTGATTAGATAATGTTTTAATTTTTTGCTTAGCCTCTTGCCAATTATGTGACAACAATTGTCCGGCTGCAGTTTGAGTGGAAGCTCTCGCGTCAGCCACAAGATCAGCGATCGTGACATCATTTTCATGTCCTACAGCAGTAAGTACCGGGATTTTAGAAGAATAAATTGCTTCAGCCACTTCCAAACTATTGTAAGCTTGCAAGCTTTCCAAACTACCTCCGCCTCTAGTTAAGACAATTACCTCTGTATCAATCAAGTGAGTATTAATATATTTAATTCCTGCTGAGATTTCTTTTATAGCTCTGATGCCTTCTACTCTGCAATCTAGATGAGTAACTTTAAAACCAAACTTGCCCAAATGTGTTTGAAAGTCTTTAATAGCATCTCCATGTTTTGAGGTAAGTACTGCAATTTTTTTTGGATATTCAGGTAAAGCTCTTTTTCTATTTTGTTGAAAATAACCCCTCTTTTGCAGATCATTTTTTAATTTTTCATAAGCTTTTTTAAGTAAGCCTTCTCCGGTGGGAACGATTTGCTCTACAATAAAACTAAACCTACCACTGGGCTTATAGACATCTGCTTTACCCGATAACTGGACTTTATCTCCAACCTTAAGTTTAAACGGGAGCCGATCTGCTCTAAACCTGTTTAATAATGTTTTGGTGAGTAGTTTCATATATCTACCCTTCCTTTCTTGTAGCGCTTCCCTAGTAATTAATATTTGGGAAGCATGCCCATGCTTCCCTTACCTGGTGCAACCAGAAGCGGGGTGAGTTTTGCAAGGGTTGTGACCAAAGGGAACAATTTACGCAGCCCTTGCAAAATGAGGGGCAAGGCCCCTTAACTAACTGACGAAACAAGTTTTAATTGTCATAATGAACTAATGGAAAAATTTATCTTGCACCAAAAAACATATGACTTTGTACTATGGCTATACCCAA
>CAYXJQ010000045.1:0-1596 GCA_964464985.1 uncultured Pseudomonadales bacterium
ACACCGTAGACCAAAATTTTTTTGTTATGTTGTTGCTAAATCGAGTAAAGCATTTTTTACTATATTTCCAAAAATTGCTACTCGTTCAAAAATTGGTCAACGTACGAACCGGATTTTAAAAGAAAATTCAAAACCCGATTGCATAAATGTTTTTGGTCACTCTCACAATCCTGATTTTAATTTTGACAATAATTTTATTAATACAGGTTCAATTATGTGTAAAAATGCTAGCTATCTTTTAATTGATGATAATGGTATTAGTTTAGAGAGAAATAAATACTAGATTGTTTTTTACTAGTCTATCGAAAATATTGAAAATTTGTTAATATTGCTTTATGAAAGCTCTTGACTGTCTCAAAACTAGAAGGTCAATTAGAAAATACAAAGATACACCTGTTTCTCAAGAAATTATTGATGATATTCTTGATTGCGCACGTAAAGCACCTTCGGCCAACAATTCACGACCTTGGCATTTTATTGTGGTGCGAGATCAGGCTCAAAAAGAAAAATTGTCTCAGGTTCAGCCTTGGGCTTCTTTTGTGGCAGATGCTCCGGTTTGCATTGTTTTATGTATGACTAGCGCTGGCTCAGACTTTTCGCCATCAAACTATCTAAGTGTGGCTTGTGCCGGCGAAAATATTTTGTTGGCAGCTCACGCTCATGGATTAGCTAGTTGTTGGGCTTACGTTAAAGATTTTAATAATACTAGTGTTGAAGAAAAAGCCAGAACTGTTTTAAAAGTTTCAGAAGATTTAGAAATTATTGCCCTTTTTCCCATTGGCTATCCTGTATAATCCTCTTCATGAAAAGAAAACAAAAAAAGTTAGGTTTAGCTTTAGGTTGCGGTGGTTGGAGAGGCTTGGCTCATATTGGTGTAATTGAGGAGTTATTGAAAAATGATATTGAGATTAGTTATATAGCTGGTAGTAGTGCTGGAGCTCTGGTCGGTGGCATGTATGCAGCTTTTCAAGATATTGAAAAAGTAGAATCAATATTTCGAGAAAATATGAATTATCGACGTGTACTCTATGCTTTTTCTGATCCTCGACCAAAATGGGGAATTTTTGGTGGTGAAAAAATGGAGAAAATTTTTAAAAAATACTTAGGTAATCGTCAAATAGAAGATTTACCAATTCCTTTTTGCGCGATGGCTTGTGACCTTTTAACTGGTAAAGCTATAGAATTAAAAGCCGGCAACTTGGCTAAAGCCATTCATGCCAGTCTAGCTGTGCCATTTTTTTTGCAACCGGTTCAGTGGGGCAAGATGCGCCTTATTGATGGAGGAACAGCGGTACCGATTCCAGTCAAAACAGTTCAACAGATGGGAGCAGAGGTAGTGATTGGAGTTAATTTACAAAAAAACCATTTTCCGATGACAGATCATAAGATGTCTGCTTTTAAGACAGCCCTTAAAACTTCTCAAGTAATGCTTTATCACTTGGCCCAATACACTCAAGAGCCAGCAGACTTAGTGTTGCAACCAGATATTAATGAAAGCGGCGATTATAGCAATCCCTTTTTGGGTTTTGTTAAACGAGGGGATGTATTTTCTGATGGAGAAGAAGTGGTGAAAAATAATATAGAAGTTATTAAAAA
>CAYXJQ010000046.1:0-1505 GCA_964464985.1 uncultured Pseudomonadales bacterium
TTCTATGTTCAGATTTTGGGCTAATACTTTAGCAGTATGTAAAGCATCTTGCCAGCCTTCTTCTCCTGTAGCTGCGTTAGCTTGTCCAGAGTTACATAAAATAGCACGGATACTGCTTTTACCCTGGAGTATCTGACGACAATAGTCTACACAAGCTGCTCTGACTTGGCTTGTGGTAAATACTCCTGCTGCTATTGCCTCTGTTTCTGACCAAATCAAAGCCAAATCTTTAGTCCCGGATGCTTTTAATCCTGCTGTTATCCCCGCTGCTTGAAAGCCTTTTGCTGCTGTAATTCCGCCCGGTATCTCTTTCTGGTCTGTCATTTTTGTTAATCTAAATTATCAATCTTATGATTCTAGCTTTTCTGTTAGGATCTGATTTGTTAATTTAGGATCAACACGTCCCCCACTTTTTTTCATCACTTGTCCCACAAAAAAGCCCTTGAGTTTATTTTTACCACCACGGAAAGCAGCTAATTCTTCGGGATGGGCGTTTAAAACTTCGTCGATAATTTTGGCGATCGCAGTTGCGTCTGAAATTTGACTTAAACCCTGACTTTCTACTATGGCTTTGGGTGATCCGCCTTTGGTTAGTAATTCGGGCAGCATATCTTTAGCTATTTTCCCGCTAATGGTTTCGGTTTCAATCAGACTAACCAACTCACCTAGAGCCGTGGGAGTAAGAGATATATCAGTAATACTAAGCTTATTGTTATTGAGATAAGCACTAATATCCTGAGTCACCCAATTAGCTACCAATTTGGCATTAGCGCCATTTACTAAAGCTGCTTCAAAATACTCTGCTATGGTGCGATCATCTGTTAAAACCCTCGCATCATAGGGAGATAAATCAAAATCTTGCTCATAACGCTGACGTTTTTGGGCGGGTAATTCTGGTAATTGAGCGCGCCATTCTTCTTTTTGAGCAACGGAAACTTCAATAGGGGGTAAATCTGGTTCAGGAAAATAACGATAATCGCTAGATCCTTCTTTAGAGCGCATACTAGAAGTACGTTGGTTATTCTCTTCCCAGAGTCGCGTTTCTTGTTTAATTGTTTCTCCGGCTGCAATGGCTTTGATTTGTCTTTCTATCTCGTATTCAATAGCTCTTTGAATGGCGTTAAAGGAGTTCATATTCTTAATCTCTACCTTAACCCCAAATTCTTTTTGTCCTACGGGACGTACAGAGATATTAACATCACAGCGTAGAGAACCTTCTTGCATATTACCATCGCTAACACCCAGATAACGAACAATGCGACGTAATTCTCTAGCGTATTCAGCAGCTTCCTGACCTGATCTCAAATCTGGTTCAGAAACTATTTCTAATAAAGGGACACCAGCCCGATTAAAGTCTACTAGAGAATAGGTAGAACCAGATAGGCGATCGCTCCCTCCATGTACTAATTTACCCGCATCCTCTTCCATGTGTGCCCGAGTAATACCAATTTTTTTACGGGTCACTTCCCCACCTTGTTTATCCACCAGTTCAATTTCCAGCCACC
>CAYXJQ010000047.1:0-6700 GCA_964464985.1 uncultured Pseudomonadales bacterium
AAAATTAAGCAAAACTCTGCTTTAATGTAATTGAGGGGTTAATCTAAACCCAGTTTTTTATTATTCAAAAAATATGCCCAACTTATTGAAAAAATTTACCAAAAAAACAAAAGAAAATCGTAATCAAGGTCTAGATGAGGACTTGAATCAGGAAGAATTATTTATTTCCATAGTTTTGAGTGATCAAGAGCTACAAAGCGCTTTGGTTAATAAAAAACAAGAAATCAAAGAGTATTCTTCTATAAAAACTTATTTTGATCGCCAAGATCTACTAGTTCAACTTGATCAATCACTTCAAGATTTGGGTCTATTGGCCGATGACGTAGCGGATTGTGTTTTTATTTTTGACGAATCTTGGTTAAAAGATGGTGAGTTGTTAGATAGTAAAAAAGTGATAGTTCAAGAATTATCGGAAAGCTTGAGTTTATCTGCTTTGGGGCAAATGAGTGTGGTTGAAGGTATTCATAAATCTAGAACAATGAATGATCCTCGTGACTCTTCTTTGACAGTATATTTAAGAGAGAAAGACTTTGATTTAATCTTAATTAAGCACGGTCAGTTATTGTTGAATTTACAAATTGGCAGATCAGCCAAATTAACCGATGATTTAAGAGAAGGCTTGGCTAGAGTAAGTCAAGAGTTGGGTGATCAAGGAAAATATTTTCCCAACAGACTTTTTATTACTTCACTCAATCTTAGTCAAAAATCTTTGAAAAAAGAACAGTCACAACTACAAACTTTCGATTGGAAAGAAGTAGATGGCTTTTTACAATCACCACAATTTATAGTTTTGGAAACAGATTTTTTAATTAAATCTTTAAGTTTAGCAGCAGGCCATATGTTATCAAGTAGCTTTGAATCTAAGCTTGATCAGGATTTGCCGGCTTTTGAAAGTACTAAGCAGAGTACTAATTTCGAAAAAAATTTGCCAAATCAAACAGAGATTGGAGTCGAAAAGCAAAAAATTAGTAGTTTTGGTATTGATTTAGCTTCAGATAAAATCAAGGAAAAAGAAGAAGATAAGAAATCTCAATTTACCAACTTTAAGTCTGAAGAATTGAAAGAATTCAAGCCTGAGCAGCCTGTCAAAAAAACTAATCCAGTACCAATAAGCACACCAGAAAAATTTAAAAAAATGACTCCTTTAGCTCATTTCCTGAGAAAAAATCGTAGATCTCTAATTATCGGTATTGCCAGTGGACTATTATCTTTAATAATTATTTTAATTGTCTTTAGCTTTTTTTTGTCAAAGGTGAGAGTTGAAATCAAAGCAGATAGGCAAATTTTACAAAAGAATCTAAATATTATTCTTGATCCAGAAGTAACAGATTCTGATTATAGCCAAAATTTACTCAAAGCATCTTTGGTAAAGAAGGAAATTAGTGGTGAAGACACATTAAGTACAACCGGTATTAGTTTGGTTGGAGATAAAGCTAGAGGGAATGTTAATTTGTTTAATAAAACTTCTAGTGAAAAGACTTTTGCTGCTGGTACGATTTTTGAGTATGAAGACATAGTATTTGAATTAGAAGAGGAAGTAACGGTGGTAGCTGCTGAGGAAGAAGAAGGTGGCAGTGGAATGGATTATGGTAGTGGGGAGGCAACATTACTTGCTAAAGATATTGGAGCAGAAGCAAACATTGATAAAAATAGTAAGTTAAAAGTAGGCGACTTTAGTGAAGATACTTATTCAGCTACAGTTATTGATAATTTTTCTGGCGGTTCTAGTAGAGAGGTGAGAGTGGTTTCTAAAGAGGATCTTGAAACTCTACTGAGTCAGTTGAGAACGAGTTTGAACGAAATTGCTATAGATGAATTTACTGAAGAATCTAGAGATGGGGTTTATTTTGTGCCAACTAATAATAATCGTATTACTTCTTTTGAGTACGATCACGAAGAGGGAGATGAGGTGGAAACTCTTTCTTTAGAAATGACTTTAGAGGTTGAAGCTATAAAATATTTGTCTAGTGATTTAAAGCAATTGGCACAAGCAGTCTTACTTATGGATCTACCAGAGAATTATGAATTTGTTGACGAAGAGCCATCATTACTAAGTGATCAACCTGTTCCAGCTGAAGATGACAGTAATCGTCTAATTTTGAGTACAGAATTATCTGCTAGATCTAGAGCAAATATTGATGAAGAATCATTATTGGATTTATTGCTTGGTAAAAGTATAGAAGAAGCAAAAAATAATTTAGAAGATAAAGAGTTGATAAACCAAGCGAAAATAGTCTATCAACCATCTTTCTTGACTCAATTTATGCAGCGATTGCCCAAAAATTCTTCTCGATTTAACTTTATCATAAATTAGTATGGCTAAGAAAAATTCTCAATCAACTCTACAAAAAAAGCAGTTATTAAAGCTTTATCGCCAAGCTTTAAAAGATGGAGTAGCAATTCAAGATTTAAATAAAAAAATTAACTATTTTTTAAGACAGGACGCTGTTAGTCGTAAAGAGGAACAAGTTTTAGACAAACAAATTAAACTAAGTTTTTGGCGGCGCTTACCGAAAAAAATTCGAGTTGGAGCAACTCTATTGCCTTTAGCCTTGATAGTTATTGGTTTAATTTTGGCCTTATCTGCACTTTGGCCCTTAATAGATTATTATTTGCCTTGGAAAAAACAAGAAGAATTAGCCCTGTTGTCACCAATTCCACATTCTCAACTCCTGTTAAGTACACCTCTTATTTCTGCTCAGGCACGAGTTGATTTTGAAGATGGGCAAGAGAACAATAATACTAATCTTGGCCCAGTTATTTTAGATCAAGCACTTGATTTCACTGATTTAAGTAATTGGTTTAGTAGTGATCTTGAAGTGCCAGAGTTAAATAAAAGTCAATTTGTTGAATACGTCCTAGATATTCCTAGTTTAAATGTGATCAACGCCAAAGTAAGAGTAGGAGGTACGGATCTCAATCAAAGCTTAATTCACTATCCGGGCACTGCTTTGCCTGGGCAATTAGGCGCACCAGTTCTTTTTGGTCATTCGGTGTTGCGCCAGTTTTATAATCCTAGTGAAAATAACCCTCGTCGTTATGCTTCCATTTTTAGCAAAATCATGTTGCTTGAAAGAGGGGAAAAAATATATTTAACCAATGATGGTGTTAAATACACATATGTTGTTCAGGGTAAGACAGAGGTTAAGCCAGAGGATACCTTTATTTTAGCTCAACGATACGATGTACGTCAGTTAAAGTTGGTTACCTGTACCCCAGAGGGTACAACTTTACGCCGCGGTGTAATTACAGCACAATTAGTAAAAGACTAGTATAATCTACTAGAAATGCCAACAGTTTTAGCAATTGATTATGGTTTAGCAAGAATTGGTCTAGCTATCTCTTTTGTTGGTTTAGCTGAACCACTAAAAGTAGTAAAAAATGATCTAATTGACGATGCTTTGCCCATTGGCCCTCAAGCTTTAAAGGAAATTCAAGCAATTATTCAAGAGGAAAAAGTAGAAAAAATTATAATTGGAGTTTCTGAATCTATAATGGCAAAAAAAACAATTGAATTTTTTAATTATTTAAAATCTTTGCTAGATTTGGAAATTATTATGGTAGACGAAACACTTTCTTCTTATGAAGTTGAGCAAAGACTTAGAGAATTACCAAAGAAGGTTAGGCGTCAAGCTATTGATCACTATGCTGCTGCACTTATTCTCGAAAACTACTTAGATTTATGCTAGACTAGGTTTCTCCATGCCAAGCTCTCAATCTCCCAAAAAAACCAAAGTTCTTAGTTTAGTTTTATTGTCTGTTTTGATCGCTTTTGTTTCATTGTTTGTAATTGCTATTTCTTTACTGAGGCCAGTAGACACTAGTAATCAGATGACTATGACATTTGTTATTCCTAAAGGACAATCAACCCAGCAAATTGCTCAGCGGCTTCGTCAGGCAGGTTTGATCCGTTCTAGTTTAGCTTTTAGAGTAATAGTTTATCAGAGAGGTTTACAAAACAAAATTCAGGCTGGTTCATTCAAACTGTCACCTAGTTTATCAGTTTGGGAATTAGCGCAAACTTTAACCAAAGGAACTGATGATTTGTGGATTACGTTGCCAGAAGGTTGGCGGCGCGAGGAAATAGCGGCTAGTCTTTCTAAACAAGATTTAAATAGTTTTGATGAACAAGTTTTTTTAAATCTAAGCAATGATTTAGAGGGACAACTGTTTCCAGATACCTATCTAGTATCAAAGAGTATTGATACTCAAGCCTTACTTAATCTTTTACAAAATACCTTTGAGAGTAAAGTTGTTTTAGCCTTGGAGGATGATTTAGAAGATGAAGAATTAAGTTTTAACCAAGTGCTAACTCTCGCGTCATTAGTGCAAAGGGAAAGTGCTAGTGAAGCTGAAATGCCTTTAATAGCTGGCATTTTATTCAATCGTTTGAATATTGGCATGCCTTTGCAGGTTGATGCAACTCTGCAATATATAAGGGGTTATAGCGCGGCTGAACAAACTTGGTGGCCAACTCCTTCGTCAGTGGACAAAAACCTAGACTCTCCTTTTAATACTTATCAGGAAGTTGGTTTACCTCCCTCGCCAATTTGTAACCCTGGCCTAAGTGCAATTAAAGCTGTGTTTAATCCTCAATCAACCAGTGCTTTTTATTACATTCATGATTTATCTGGGAAGATCCATACAGCTAACACTCTTGAAGCTCATAATGCTAATGTAAATCAATACTTGCGTTGATCTTGATTTACTGTTACAATGTGCGATTGTCTAAAAAGAGACTTTTAGCCCGAAACAATAGCAAGTAGCAGAATTAATTTGTGAACTTTGTTCTAAAAACACAACAAAAAAACTAATTAAATTCACCACAGCAAGTAATCAGAACCTTGGCTGTGTTTTTTACTATTGCTCTTAAATTAACACATCTGAATAAAAATTAATTAAATAAAAAAATTAGCAAGGATCTTCATGCCACAAACAATGGATCGTCAGAACTGGGGGCAAAATCATCAGGTTTTACCCAAACTGGATTTAATTGAATTACAAATCAATAGCTATCAAGATTTTTTGAATAATGGTATTAAAGAATCATTGAAAGAAATTAATTCTGACAAAGGCATTGAAGATTTTACCGGTAAAAACTGGTCTTTGAAATTTGGTCAATATCGTTTTGGTCAAGCTAAATATACTCCTACTGAAGCCAAAACCAAAAATGTTTCTTATGATCAACCACTCTATGTCGAAGCAACACTTTTAAACAAAAAGACAGGTGAAGAAAGAACCCAAGAAGTATTTTTAGGTGATATTCCAGCGATGACCAATACTGGAACTTTTGTTATTAATGGTATAGAGCGAGGCATTGTTACACAATTAGTGCGTTCACCAGGAGTATTCTTTTCAGGAGAAGAAGATCAAAGCTCCAAGGAATTACTTTATAAAGCAGAATTAAGACCAATGCGTGGTTCTTGGCTAGAGATTAATGTTAGTCGTCGCCATATTTTAACAATTAAAATTGACCGTCGACGTAAAATGCCAGCTACTGTGTTATTGAGAGCTCTGGGTTGGGAAACTAATGAGGATATTGCTAACGCTTTAGGTGAGGTCTTAGAAAAAGACAAATTAGATCTCATTAATAATACTTTAAGAAAAGACTCAACCACCAATCAGGCGGAAGCTTTGATTGAACTTTATGAAAAAATGCGACCCGGTGAGCCGGCAGTGCTAGAAACTGCTCGCGAATTTTTGAAAAATATGTTTTTTAATCCACGTCGCTATGACTTGGGTGAGGTTGGTCGTTATAAAATGAATCGTCGTTTAGGCATTAGCTTAGATGAGAAGTTGACAGTTTTAGCCAAAGATGATGTTTTAGCCAGCATCAAATATTTGATAAAGTTACAAAATGGAGAAGGAAAAGTTGACGATATTGATCATTTATCAAATCGTCGAGTGCGCCAAGTTGGAGAGCTAGTTTTAATTAGCGCTTTTCGTATTGGCTTAATTCGTTTAGAGCGTTCAATTCGTGAAAAAATGTCTTTGACTAAAACCGATGAAGTTTTAACTCCTTCGGCTTTAGTAAATGCTCGACCTTTGATTGCTTCGATTGCTGAGTTCTTCCGTCGCAATCGTTTATCAACTATTTTAGATCAAACAAATCCTCTATCAGAAATTGACAATTTACGTCGTTTATCAGTGATGGGAACAGGGGGAGTTACTCGTGATCGTGCATCATTTTCTATGCGTGATATTAATGCTTCTCAATATTCTAGAATTTGTCCAATTCGTTCTCCAGAAGGACCAAATATTGGTTTGGTTACTTATTTAGCACTTTATACCAAGGTTAATAAATATGGATTTTTGGAAGCTCCTTACTTCAAGGTAATTGATTTTAGAGGAAAGATGAAGGTTACAGATGAAATTGTTTATTTAAGTGCTGATGAAGAAGAAGATTATTATATTACTCATGCTGGAGTAAAAATTGATGATAAGGGATATATCACTCAAGACTGGGTGCCAATGCGTCATGCTAATGAATTTATCGAAGGTTCGGTGAAAAAAGTTGAATATATCGATGTAGTACCCCGTCAAGTTGTGGGTAGTAGCGCATCACTCATTCCTTTTATTGCTCATGATGAAGCTAACCGAGCTCTAATGGGATCTCACATGCAATGTCAGGCTGTTCCTTTGCTTAAAACTCAGGCTCCGGTTATTGGTACAGGTATGGAAAAAGAAATAGCCACGGCTA
>CAYXJQ010000048.1:0-1644 GCA_964464985.1 uncultured Pseudomonadales bacterium
TCAATTAGCCGGTCAAATTAAAATTCTCAAAAATGAAGAAAAAAAAGAATTCGGCCAAATACTTAATCAACTAAAAAAAAACTTAGAAAAAGAACTTAAAAGTCGTCAACAAGCAAAAACTGATTTTCAACAACATCTCGATCTTACTCTGCCTGGTACCAAACAAGACGTGGGCCACGTTCACCCAGTTTCACAGGCCATTGAAGAAATTAGCCAAATTTTTGAAAAGATTGGCTTCATTCGTGGTCGCTATCCTGAAGTCGACTGGGACCATTATGTTTTTGCTGCACTTAATATGCCAGCTAACCATCCCGCACGAGATGAATGGGAAACTTTTTTTGTCGACACCCCTCCTCATCATCAATTAGGGAAAATGGTGTTAACCACTCACACCTCTAATGGTCAAGTTAGAGAAATGGAAAGAGTAAAAGGGCAACCGCCTATTCGCATGATCAATATTAGTCGCTGTTACAGACGACAAAGTGACAACACTCACACTCAAATGTTTCATCAGTTTGAGGGACTAGTAGTTGATAAGAACATCAATATTCAGCATCTCAAGGGAACTATTGATTATTTTGCTAAAGAATTCTTCGGACCCAAAACTAAAAGCCGTATTCGTCCTTTTCACTTCAAATTTACCGAACCCTCTTTTGAGGTTGATTTTAGTTGTCAAATTTGCGGTGGCAGCGGCTACATCAAAAATGAAGATAATAAAAAAACTAATTGTCGTTTTTGTAAGTCTGGTTGGCATGAGGTTGGTGGGGCAGGCATGGTTCATCCCAATGTTTTAAAGGCGGGCGGTATTGATAGCGAAAAATACCGAGGTTTTGCTTTTGGATGGGGAGTAGAAAGAAGCTATACCCTTAAACAGAGCTTAAACATTGACGACATTCGGCTTTTTTATTCAGCCAATAAAGAATTTTTAGAACAATTTTAAAAAATACTAAGAAAATAAAAACAATGAACATACTAATTCCACATAGCTGGTTAAACGAACATCTCTCCAGTAAAGCCACACCCAAAGATATTCAAAAATATCTGTCTCTCAGTGGCCCCTCAGTTGAGCGTTTCACTACAGTTAAGTTGGCTGATGGAAATAAAGATGTTGTTTACGATATCGAAGTGACTACCAATCGAGTAGACATGATGTCAGTAGAAGGCATCGCCCGTGAAGCAATTACTATTCTAAAAAGAGCTAATTTTAGCGCTCACTCCACCAAAAAAAACTATCCAGAAATTAAAAAACATCCTCAACATAATTTAGCTTTACCAGAAATCATTTACGAAACAGATCATATTAGAAGAGTAATGGCCGTTGTCCTTACTGGCTTCAAACAACAAAGTAGTCCTCAATATATACAAAATCGTCTACAAGCAGTAGACATCAATATTCATGACGTGGTGGTTGATGTTAGCAACTACGTCACCCACGAGCTTGGTCATCCTTGTCATGTTTTTGACTACGACAAAATTATGAATATGGGTGGCAAAATTATTATTAAGGAAGCGCGTCCAGGTAAAAAATTTACTACTTTAGATAAAGAAGTACATGAAACAGTTGGTGGAGAGATTGTTTTCGAAAGTAGTACTGGTGAAATTATTGATTTGCCCGCAGTGAAGGGTGCTTTGAACACCGGTGTT
>CAYXJQ010000049.1:0-24787 GCA_964464985.1 uncultured Pseudomonadales bacterium
CTAAGAAAAATAAAGGTTTTTTTTCTAAGTTTAAAAATTTGGGGATTCCCAAATTTAAAAAAATATTTTTTCAAAAAAAAGAACTTGCTTATATTCAACTTAAGCTTAAAAAGACTAGGCGTTGGCGCTTAGAATTTTCTCTTTTTACCTCCATAATCTTTTCTCTAATTTTTTTATTGCTGAGTTATGGTGTTTATGATTTTGTTTTTAAAGATTTGCCTTCAGCTACTGATTTAACCAACAAAGAACAAAATTTAACCACTCGCATTTTAGATCGAAATGGCCAACTCTTGTATCGTATATATGAAGATGAAAATAGAACCTTAGTGCCACTGGATCGTGTTTCTGAGCACCTAATTAATGCCACTATTGCTATTGAAGATAAAAATTTTTACCAACATTTTGGTTTTTCTCCTACAGGTATTTTACGAGCTTTTGCAAGCAATATAGCTAGTGAAAAAACACAAGGTGGTTCTACTATCACTCAGCAGTTAGTTAAAAGTCGTTTGTTAAGTAGTGAGCGCACCCTACAGAGGAAGCTGAGGGAAATATTATTAGCTTTAGTTGTTGAAGGTGCCTATGAAAAAAATGAAATTTTAGAAATGTATTTAAACACTGTGCCTTATGGTGGTTCCACTTATGGAATTGAAGAAGCTGCTTGGCGATATTTTAATAAAAAAGCTATAAACCTAACATTAGCTGAAAGTGCGTTGTTGGCTGGTTTACCTCAAGCTCCAAGCTTATATTCACCCTTTGGAGGAAATCCAGAAATAGCTAGATCACGTCAAGCTGATGTTCTCAGGAGAATGGTGGAAGACGGCTATATTACTCAAATACAGGCTGATGAGGCTCAGGCAGAAAGATTAATTTTTAGGGAAGATGTGATTGATATTAAAGCTCCTCATTTTGTAATGTATGTTAAGAAATTATTAGCAGATATGTATGGTGAAGATTTGGTGGCCAAAGGGGGATTGGAAGTTAGAACCACTCTAGATTTAAATTTGCAGGAGGAAACTCAAAAAATTATTAGTGAAGAAATTAGCCGTTTGAAAAATCTAAAAATAACTAATGGCGCGGCGTTAGTTACCAATCCTAAGACTGGGGAGATTTTGGCAATGGTGGGTGGTGCTAACTATTTTGATTTTGCTCACGATGGCCAAGTTAATGTGGTGCTCAGACCACGTCAGCCAGGTTCTTCCATAAAACCGCTAACTTATGCTTTAGCTTTTGAACAAGGTAGAAGACCTAGTGATGTTATTGAAGACAGTAGCATTACTTATCAAATAGTTGGTAGTCGCCCTTACACTCCTCGTAATTATGATGGTCGTTTTCGTGGAAGTGTTACTTTGCGAGAAGCATTAGCTTCGTCTTACAACATACCAGCAGTTAAATTATTAGCAGAACTTGGTGTACATAATTTAATTGATAAGGGTCAAGAATTGGGAATTAGTACCTGGACTGATCGTAATCGTTTTGGTTTATCTTTAACTTTGGGTGCTGGTGAGGTTTTGATGCTAGATATGGCTGAGCTTTTTAGTGCTTTTGCTAATTTAGGTTATCCAGTTCAAGCCAATGCTTTTTTAGAAATAAGAAACTCTAAAGGTCAGCTTTTATATCGTAACCATTGTGCTATAGAAGAAGATAACTGTTATACATCGCTTAAATTAAGTCCGAAAGTTGCTTATACTATCTCCGATATTTTGTCTGATAACCAGGCTAGGGCAGGGACTTTCGGTTGGCACTCAGTGCTAAATATTCCCAATCAGCAGGTGGCAGTTAAGACCGGAACCACTAATAGCATGAAAGACAATTGGACTATTGGTTATACAACAGACCGGCTTGTTGCTACTTGGGTTGGCAATAATGATAATACACCAATGAGCTATGTTGCCTCTGGTATTACAGGAGCTTCGCCAATTTGGAACAAGATCTTTTTATTACTTCTAGACAATCTCAATCCCCATCGTTTTGTAATTCCTAGTAATTTGATTAAGCTTCAGATTTGTGCTGCGACTGGCACTTTACCTTGCAGTGCTTGCCCAAAAGTAGTGGAAGAAATCTTTGTTTCTGGCACAGAACCAACTACTTATTGTAGTAATCAATATTTTATTGATTTGGCAAAAGAACAAGAACGGCAAGCTTTAGAACAAGCTTCTCATCAAGGGGGTCAGGTTTTATAAAATTAATAAAATAAATATAGTAAATAGCCAATAATTAGAGTAATCATTAATAGTAATGGAGCTAGCCATTGTTGAGACAAATCTTCTTGAGCTTTTTTAGCCTTTTTTCGATTGCTTTGTTTTTTGCGATGAGCTTTTTCGATTTTTTGTGTATCTTTTTTTAAATCAAGTACTAGTTGTTTATCAGCTTGATGTTTTTTCATAAATTACTTAGTTTTTTCTTTTATCATCAATTGAGCCTTATCTGCAATTAGAGAGACCACCTCTCTAATACTAAGATTAGTAGAATCTAGAACCCAAGAGTCGGAAGTTGGATGTAGTGGGTCAATTTGACGACCCATGTCTCTGTCATCCCTTTCTTTGACCTCAGCTGTGACTTCCTTTAAACTTTTATTAACGCCTTTAGTTAAATATTGTAAACGGCGTCTGTTTGCACGAACTGCTAGATCTGCAGTCAAAAATATTTTTAAATCTGCTTCTGGTAAAACCTTGAAGGTGATGTCACGACCCTCCATTACTACGTTTTGTGTTTGAGCGATTTTCTTTTGTTTTTCAACCAAAATTTTTCTAACTTTTGGCAAAACAGCCACTTTTGAAGAACCATCACTACATTTGGCAGTGCGAATGGCCCAAGATACATCTTTGCCGTTGAGAATAAGAGTGGTTAGTCGACCATCGGCTTCTTTATCTCCCTCTGGATTACGCATCTTTAATTCGCTTTCAGCTATTAGAGAAACAATTGCATCTTCTTGATCAAAGTCTAATTGGTTTTGTATAGCTAGTAGTGCAGCTGCTCGATACATTGCTCCAGTATCGACGTATAAAAAGTTTAATTTTTCGGCTAATAAGCGAGAAGCAGTGCCTTTACCAGCTGCAACTGGACCATCAATAGCAATTTGAAAAAAATCAGAAGATTGACTCATAAAGAGCTTTCTAAAATAAACAACATCAAACCTTATTTTTTACGGGCAACTCGCTTTTTCTTTTTCTTTGTCGTTTTTTTATTTTTACTATTAACTATCCACTCATCCTGATCTGCGGTGATTAAACCCCCCAAACCTACGATAACTAAAATTAAAGGCCAAAGGTTCCAAAAGGCTAGAGGCAAAAGACCCATATTTGAAGCCATAAAAATTAAACCCATAACGACTAAGGTGGCTGGCCAGAAAACTTTTTTAGGCATAAATTCCTTTTTTAAATTGTTATATTCTATTAAAAAGCAAATTTGCTCTCTAAGCAAGAGTGGATTTAGATTTTAATTTGACTTTGTTTAAGTTTTTTGTTTAATTCTCTTTTTAAATCTCTTTTTTTAATATCTTCTCTTTTTTCAAAACTTTTTTTACCTCTACCCAAGGCCAATTCAAGTTTAATTTTATTATGTTCTAATAAAAAAGCTAAAGGCACAATGCTATAAGATTTTTGTTCACTGGCTACTACTAATTGTTCAATTTCTTTACGTTTAAGTAGTAGTTTGCGACTTCTTTTTGGATCATAGTCTTTATTTTGTCCAGCAAAGCGATAAGCATTAATTTGAGCATTAATTAAAAATAATTCTGTTTTTCCACTTTTTCCAGACATAGCTTTGATGTAGCTTCCAGCCAAACTTCCATGTTTTAATCTTAGACTTTTTACTTCAGCTCCACTCAAAACAATACCCGCTTTGTATTTTTGGTCTAGTTGGTAATCGTAATAAGCTTTTTTATTCTTCAATAACAGCATGCTGTTATTGTAACAGTTTTAAAGCTGGATTTGATAAATGACTGATCCGCTTAAGGCAAAACAACTTTCTCCATCAATTGCTAAAGTGATATCGCTGACTCCAGCCAGCTCATTGCTTTTTATTTCATTAATTAATTGACCGTCTCTGGTAGTAAGGATTAAACGTCTATTGCTCTTGTCTAAGAAGACTAATTTTTCTGAATTTTCTCTACTTGCCATAAGTAAGGTGTCGTCTGGAACTTGATTAAGCCCAGTTAAGCTAAATTCTTCTTGATAGCCTCGATCAAATTTCAGGACGTTTCCATCTTTAAAACTTAACCATAAGTTGCCATCAACACTCATATCACTGACATTATTAAAACTTATACCTTGTTTTTCGACTAACCAGCCGATTGCTTCACTGAGTTCCTCATTTCTCAAGGTATAGCGATAAATATTGCGTTTTTCTGGGTTTAATAAATAAAGGTAATTTTGGTAACTTTCTAGTAATTGTCCATCTCTATCTGAGTCACCTTCAGATTTAAGCTCTGTAACTGTTTTATTTTGCCAATCTAGGTATTTGATACCTTGGTCTTTTATGAAGACTCCTAATTGTTCAGAGCGACTTTGATCAAGTGTAAAATCTTGATAATTGATGTCCCAAATATCAAAAATATTTTTTTCTTTTATTAATAAGAGTTGGTTTTGTTGGTCATTGGCTATCAAAATACCATGTTCGCTAGCAATTAGCTTAGTTCCTAAAAAATCTGGATAATCATCATACCAATTGCTATAGATAAGTAAACGATCAAGGCTATTTTCACTAGCTAATTTTTCTGACTGTAAATTCAATCTATTTATCTCTTGTTCAATATATTTTTTAGCAGCAAGGGAGTTAGTATTATTCAAAAGTTCGTTTAAATCTTGTTGACTCTGATCGATTTTTTCTCTGGCTAAGACTGGTTGAGTGGTGCTAAGTGTTTCTAATTCTTGTTCATTGAGAACCAGTGTTGAAACTTCTTTATTAACTCTATCTAGTGTTTTTTCTTGTTGTCGTTGTCCGAGTACTAAAAAACCAATTGTTAAAAAAATAATGAAAAAAATAGTGATAAATAATTTTTGATAATATTTTTTTTGCTCTTGTCTAAGATTTTTAATTTTTTTCCACCACAAAGGAATTTTTTTAAAGAATTTTTTAATTTTTCTTAAATAATTTTTAATATTAACTAATTTTTTTCTCCAAACAATTTTTTCTTTTTTTTGAAAATGCCACAAAACAAGAGCTGTATTTGAATTTTTATTTAAATAGTCATCTAGCTTTTGTTCAAGAATTGTTTTTAGAGTTTGACTGCGACTTTTTTCGACGATTACTTGACCTAGTTCTAAATTTCCGGCTATTAGTAGCAACTGATCACTTTCAGAATATTGTCCCACTAGCATGAGAATTTCAGCTTGACTAGCAAGTAATTCTTTAACTTGATTTTGGCGTTTGAGCAGGATGCTACCACCTTGACAGCTTAAAATTAATTGCTGATCGATTTTTAGAGTAATGGCAAAACTTAATTGTAATTTTCTTAGACGACATTCTTTATTAAGATCTAGTAGAGCTAGATGAAGTTCTTGGGCTTTTTTAAACTGCCAATTAGCCATTTTTAGTTGTAGGTCTTTACCAAAAAAATGAGCGTCTGGCCCCTCAAGACTAAAGGCAATGATTAAGTTTTCTTGGCGATTGTTGAGAGAAGCCACGAAATGGTGGGCTTGAGATTTTGAAAGTAGAGGTGACAAGACAAGTTCTTGCACTGTCTTATTTTAACACGCTTGACAAAAGTTATTGATTTTTAGATTTGGTTGGCGATCTAGCGATTGTGGATTACTAGATTTTTTTCGATCAATTAAAAATCCCGCGCTTAGACCAATCATGGCTGCATTATCAGCGCAAAATTTTTTGTGATAGGGCAGGTAAAGTTTAATTTTTTTACCAGACAATTTCTGATAGTTTTTTAGAGTTTTTCTAATATTACTACGCAAAGCAATATTGGCATTCACTCCACCTCCCAACCATAATTCATTAATCTTAGTCACGGGTGTTTTTATTGCACCTTTTTTAATTTTTTTGCAAAATTGAGCATTTGGATATTTTTTTTCTGCTAAATTTGAACTTAGTAGAATTTTCTCCAATTTGTAATTAATTTGAGCAAAAACTTGTTTTTGAACACAGGCGGCCAAATCACAAACTGCCTGAGCATTTAATTCCTGATTTTTATTTAGTCGATTGACGAGTTGACCGGCAGCTGTTTTCAGCCCAGAAAAGCTTAAGTTGAAATTATTAACAGCTGTCATGGCAAGTGGTAGTTGCCAGCGATTGGCATTTCCTTGTTTAGCTAGTTTTTCTAAGATTGGTCCAGCCGGATAACCCAAGTCAACCATTCGACCAATTTTATCCAAGCATTCTCCAGCACTATCATCAACAGTCCAACCCAAGCGCTGATACTGACCAATGTCTTCAATTAAAATAAATTCACTATGACCTCCAGATATAACAATGGCTAAAACTGGAAAATTAATTTTTCTTTCTTGGCGATTATTTTTTGGAGAGAGCAAAGGGGACAGAGCATGGGCTTCAATGTGATTAACAGCAACAATTGGTAGCCTCCATGACTTTGCTAATTTTTTAGCATGATTAATACCTACTTCCAGGGCTGGAGCTAAACCGGGGCCAATAGTGACGGCTAGGGCTGTTAATTTTTGGTGATCGATTTTTTTATCTTGAATTAAACCAGCTCTTTTTAGTGCCAAATTGACACAGGCCTCAATATTGGCTTGATGGGCTTGTTTAGCCAAAGTGGGAAAAACACCTCCATATTGTCGGTGAATAGCTGCTTGCGAAGCAACCACATTGGCCAAAACTTGGGTGTCTTGGACTATGGCTACACTAGTATCGTCGCAACTAGTGTCGATAGCTAGAATTATTTTTTTTGTTTTTCCCATAATTTGATTGTTCGTTGATTATCTTGTCCACTTAATTCCAAAATAATGGCTTGTTGCTTAAAATCTTTCTTTAAAAAGTCAGCTATTTTATCCCACCACTCAATCACCAATACATTGTTGGCTGCTAGTAATTTATCGACTTGAAGTAGTGCAAACTCTTCTTCTTGATCAATTTTCCAAGCATCTAGGTGATAAAAAACCCCTCGGCAACCTTGCCGTTTATAAGTATATTCATTTAAGTAACTATAGGTTGGAGAGGTGATCTCTTCTTCTATTTGTAAAAATTGCGCTACGCCTTTAGCAAAAATGGTTTTCCCCATGCCCAGTTCGCCATTGAGAGCAAAGATCAGGCCCTTTTTCTTGAGAGTGTTCCAGTTTTTTAGCATCAAACGTTTAGCTAACTCTTGAGTTTCAGTTTCGCTTTTAGATTTAAACTCAATGAAATTATCTGTTTTTTTTAATTGGCCACGCAAAGCAATTGGTGTTGAAAGAGTTGTATCAATCACCACAGATGGTTCATTTCTGGGTAGCTCACCAACATCAACAATTAAGTCAATTAAGCTTTTTTGTTTTTCACTGAGATTATCTAAAATGTCACTGACTTGATAAGGGCGTTTTTTATCTGAAGCGTTGGCACTAGTGGCTGTTATCCCTTGATCTAATTGATTGAGGATTTTTAAAATTAATGGGTAGTTGGGGATGCGAATTCCTAGAGTATTAAACTCACTGGCTACTCGTTGATCAATTTGACTATTGCTTTTTAAATTAGAGATGACGGTATATGGTCCTGGCAAAAAACGTTGATAAAAATTTTGTGCTTGTTGGTTAATCAAGACATAGCGCTCAGCCATTTTTTGATCACTAACAGCGACAGATAGAGGCTTCCCTTCTCGGCGACTTTTATATTTTAATAATTTATCTATGGCTTGTTTGTTTTCAGGATCAGCACCAATACCATAAGTGGTTTCAGTTGGGTAAATCACTAAACCACCGGCTTTGATAGTACTAATAACTAGACCAATGCAATCCTTGATTTTTTTCTCATTATTTTGTGTTAAATTAAGCTTTAAAATTTTCATGCTCTCTTGTATGATAATGCTTCTTAAGGTGGATATTATAACCTGAAATATGGCAAAAAACGATAATTTACAAGATTTATTAAATGAAATTAAACTGCGCTATCAATTAGCTGAAGAAGATTTTGATGATGAGCTAAATCCATTATCAATTGGCCATCAATTTGAAGACATTGTTGATCATAATCAGCTAGAATTTACTCTCCAGCTCAAAATTTTTGAATTAAAAAGATTAACGAATTTTTTAGAAAATGTTTCACTGAAAACGGAAAAAGAGAGAAATAGATGGTTAAGTAGTAACCAACAACTTTTTACTCAATTAACTCAATTAATTATTCATGATTCCAACTTGTCTCTAATCGCTCTTAGGGGAGGTGATGATAATTCTAAGCTTTCTTTGGATTTAGCTGAAGAATTGAAAAAGGCAATTTCATTGATGAATACGATTTTTTATGATAAGCAGATTATAGATGGCTAATTAGCAGTCAAATTCAGCAGTTGCTAAATTTCCAATTTTATGATATTTTTTAAAAGCTCCAATAAGCATTTACTTATTAAGTTCTTAAATTTAAGAATAAATAAAACAGAAAGGTTTTTTATGTCAAAATTGGATGTTAAAAAACTCAAACCCACCGCCGGTTATGTATTAGTTGAACCCGCTGAAAAAGAAAAACAAACAGCGTCGGGGATTATTTTGGCTATCGATGATAGCGAGAAACCACAATATGGTACGGTTTTGGCAGTTGGAGATTCGGTTTGGGAAAGTGGAGTTAAGGAAATTAAGGCGCCAGTTAAGGTTGCTGATAAAGTCGTCTATAAAAAATGGGGTGGCAATGATGTCACCATTGATGAAATAGAATATCAATTTTTAAAATTTGAAGATATTTTAGCAATTATAAAATAGTTAAAAGATAAATTAATTAAACAAAAAAGGAAAAAATTATGGCAGCAAAACAACTTCTATTTGGCGACAGCGCCAGACAAAAAATGTTGGTCGGTATTAATAAGTTAGCTGAAGCAGTCACCACGACTTTAGGTCCTAAGGGGCGCAATGTAGCTCTAGATCGTAGCTGGGGAGCTCCTCAGGTTATTCACGATGGAGTGAGTGTTGCTAAAGAAATTGAACTAGAAGATAAATTTGAAAACATGGGTGCTCAATTAGTCAAAGAAGCAGCTGATAAAACTAACGAAGCTGCTGGTGATGGTACTACCACATCCACATTATTGGCTCAAGCAATTGCTAATAAAGGTATGAAATATGTCACTGCTGGTGCCAACCCAATGATTATGAAGCGGGGTATGGATCAAGCTGTTGAGGCTGTAGTTAAAGAGTTACGCCGTCTATCTAAAGGTGTAACTGAAGCTGATTGGCAAAAAGTAGCCACTATTTCTGCTCAAGATGAAGTTATTGGTAAAAAAATTTCAGAAGCATTGAAATTAGTTGGTAAAGATGGAGTGGTTGAGGTTGAAGAAGGCAAGACCATGGAAATTACCATTGAACACAAAGAAGGTATGGAGTTTGACAAAGGTTATGCTTCTCCTTACTTTGTGACTGATAGCGACAGCATGGAAGCAGTTAGTGACAAACCATATATTTTAGTCACTGATCAAAAGATTAGTAATATTAAAGACATTTTGCCTTTGTTAGAGGCAGTGGTTAATTCTAGTCGTGAATTAGTAATTATTGCTGATGATTTAGAAGGCGAAGCTTTAACTACCTTGGTGGTTAATAAATTGCGTGGCACTTTTAAGTGTTTACCAATTAAAGCCCCAGGATTTGGTGATCGTCGTAAAGCGATGTTGCAAGATATTGCTATTTTGACCGGTGCTAATTTAATCAGTGAAGAAACTGGTCGCAAATTGGCAGACGCCACTATTGAAGACTTGGGTCAAGCGGACAGTGTTCGCTCAGGAAAAGAAAGCACTAGAATTGTTGGTGGCAAAGGCAAACAGGCTGATATCGATGCTAGAGTAGCACAAATTGAGCGAGAAATTTCCAACTCAACTTCTGATTTTGATATTGAAAAATTAGAAGAGCGCCGTGCCAAACTCACTGGTGGGGTGGCTGTTATTCAGGTTGGAGCTGCTACTGAAGTCGAGATGAAAAATCTTCAAGAGCGAGTTAAGGATGCTAAAGAAGCAACTAAAGCTGCTATTGAAGAGGGTATCATTGCTGGTGGCGGTGTAACCTTGATGCGTGCAGGTAAAGTTTTGGCCGAGGTAGAGAAGAAAGCTAAAACTGAAGATGAAAAAACTGGCGTTAATTTGATAGCCGAAATTTTGGAAGAACCACTGCGCATGCTAGCAACCAACTCGGGTGAAGATGCCGGTTGGGTGGTTGGCAAGGTCAAAGATAAAAATAAAGCCAACTGGGGCTTCAATGCTCTTACCAATGAGTTTGAAGATTTGTTAGCTGCTGGAGTAATTGAACCAGCTAAAGTAGCAATTGCTTCTTTAGTAAATGCTGCTGGAGTGGCTTCAATGATTCTAACTACTGAATGTTTGGTGGCTGATATTCCTAAAAAAGAAGAGCCAACCATGCCAGCCGGAGGTGGAATGCCTGGCATGATGTAAAACATTTTGTTACCGCTGATAAAAAAAAGGAGGCTAAAGGCCTCCTTTTTTGTTGTAGCGAGGGTGAGACTTGAACTCACGACCTTCGGTTTATGAATCCGATGCTCTAACCAACTGAGCTACCTCGCCGATTATATTGATCAAGGCATATTTTAAGATTTTTTCTCTTGAAAAACAAGCAGAGCTTAGGCTATAATAGCGCTTATCAAAACGCGGGATAGTGTACGGTGCACGTGGGGCTCATAATCCCACAGGCTAGGTTCGACTCCTAGTCCCGCAACATTGAAACAGAAAAATCGCCAGAAGAGCGATTTTTTGTTTCAATACTGTGGTTGGATATGAATTGCTGACTCTGACCGAGCTTCTAGCGAGGGAATGTCCGGAGCAGAGGCGGAGGACCTAGTCCCGCAACATTCAAAAACAAAAACGATCTTGAGTCGTTTTTTTTATTCCAAGACTACTTTTTCGATATCAGCGATATTGCCCCATTCATTTAGTTTGAAAATTTTTCCCTTTTTAAGATTTAATTCCTTTAGAATCAATTTTGCTTCCGAATTATCTTTCACCATAGCAAAGTTTCTTTTAGTAAAATAAGTAACTTGTGGGTGAATAATGCTTTTGGATATAAAAAAAAGAACTTCGTCATCACTTAAGTTTTTAATAATTTCTTGTGACAAATCATAACGATATGTATCAGCTTCTTTTCCAGCGTAAATTTTAAAATTAACTAGAGAGAAATAAACAAAAACTAAAACTGATAAAATAGTTAATAAATTTCCGAATATTTTTTTTGAAGTTTTTTTATAATTTAAATTGTCTATTAAAAAACCTATCCCATAACTCAAACTAATTACAATTGCTAGGCTTGCAAATTCATGGATCATTACGTCAGGGAACATGAAAATAGCGTGTGTGAGGAAGATTAATAGAGGAATTAGAAAAATGATGACCTGCTTGTTGTTAAAAATTTTATTGATTTTCTTTTTTTTGAAAAGAATGTTCAACAATAATATGATCAAAAACAAAAGCACTATTGGTATTATTAATAGTTTATATCGATTCAAGTAAGTTGTCTGTTCTTGAATTTTTAAAAATTGAAAATTAAAACTAGAATATTGAGAGAACTTATTGAACATCTTTGTTTAAAAATATTTTTGGTCCACTAATTAAACTATTTTGTATGACATAAATTGTTAAAGGTAAAATGGAGCTTAAAGTTAATATTTTTAAAAACTTAATTTTTTTAGGGTGTTTGAAAATGAAAAGTAAAAGAATAGCTGAGGAAATAAAAAATAGAGATTGTAGCTCTGTATAAACCAACAGTGCAGTCATTATTACAAACAAACAATGAAGTTTTTTGTTTTTTTCATCAGTTAGTAAACGAGACATGATAAATAAATTAATTGTTAACAATTGATACCATAAAATATCCCAAGAATAAGTGGCGGAATAAAACCATAGGCTAGCTGTGTTAAAAATATAAACACTAGTGGCGAATGTTGAAGCAAAAAGCTTTTTTTTAAGTGAAAGATGATAAACGGTCAAGAAAACAAAGATAGAGCCAATAAAGTGCATGAACATATTGAAACTTTGTATGTTTACAACATTAGCTTGTATTTTTAATAAACTAAAAACAAGATGAGGCAAAATGATGGCAAAAGGTGGATAGCTAGTGTAATATCCTACACCTTCTTTATCCATAATCCTTACAATAACCCAGTCGGTTATATGATAATTAACCGATTTGGGGTAGGTGGAAATTAGCCTAAATAAATGTTTTTTGCTTGGATAATTTTTTAAATTCTCTAAAGCAATAAGGCTATGGGCTGTGATCCATTCATGTTGTTCTCCTAAATAACTATTTAGGTGGGGTTTTCTAAGTAAATAAGATGCTGAGAATAAAATAAAAACAATGGTAATTGCTAATAAAAAATTATTATTTTTATTTCTTACTATCATAATTTTTAGCAGGCATCAGCTTATTATCAAATTCTTATAAAGTTTTTAAATCTTTCTCGAATCATAAGCCCAATGTAGCAGAGCTTGGCGCTGTTTAGCCCGGCAGTTTAAATCACCTTTGATGCAATTCTTTTTCACTTGAGCAACGTGACGCTTCATAGCCTTCCAGCGCCTAATTTGTCGCCTATCTTCTTCTGGTAATCGTCGGCCCATGAAGTAGCGACAATACCACTGAAACCAACCACGCGGATCTTCATGGTAAATCCAGCCTTTTTTTTGCCAGGTAGCTAAAGATTGACTAGCACTCACCCCAAAAAAATTAATTTTTGGATCTTTCTTTTCTGGTGATAATTTA
Source organism: uncultured Pseudomonadales bacterium (assembly GCA_964464985.1). GTDB lineage: Bacteria > Patescibacteriota > Microgenomatia > UBA1400 > PJMF01 > JAAZKO01. The sequence goes on from CAYXJQ010000049.1 coordinate 12,831, forward strand.
GCTTTTTTAAACCAATCTTTTGGAAATTCATCTTGGCAATCATTTAAATAACGACCGTCAAACACTCCCAACTTGAGCATTTCTGCTGGGCTTAGTTCTGGTTGAAACTCTTTGTCAAAGTTTTCACCTTCTTCTTCAATTAGTAAATAGTGATAGTTTTTTTGAAATTTATCGTTAACTTTGACAATTACTGGGTTTTTTTTCATAAGCGCTGCGCAATTAATCGAGCAATAAAAGCAGTGACAGTAGCGATGCTCGTTCCCCAAATTAAGTCGACGACAGTGACTATTAGCGGCCAGTCTTTAATGGTGGCTAAATTAGTCAAGTCATAGGTGGCATAACTAGCAAAGCCAAAAAGAGCAGCCATCAGTAGTGTTTTGGCAAGTGGAGCTTGAAGATTAGGAACTACGATTAAAACTAAAATTGCTACTACAAAAATTAAATAAAAAAACAAGGCGGCAAGAAGATTAGCCTGGCCACCCATAAGATAGCCCAAGTGCTTGGCATAAAAATCTTTAGCAACTAAGCCCAACCAAACCGCATCGATAGCTAAAAAAGCAATGAAAGTTAACAAATAAAGTTTTAGATAATAAAGCATACTGTCTTTCGCGTATTAATAATATCAATTTAATAAGGCAAAGGCTAAATTTAAGATACTGGCGAAGCTAACCCACAATATATAAGGAATCATTAAATAAGCAGCCAAGGCTTTGATTTTTTTAAATCGTAGAATAGTTAGTAAAATTAAAACCCACAAAAAGAGAATTTCCACAAAAGCTAAATAGAGTAATTGCTGACCAAAGAAAATAATACTCCATAAAGTATTAAAGACTAATTGGATAAGAAAGAATCTAATTGCTTGTTTTTTAATTTCCTTTTGTGACTTTTTGACTGGGCTTTGCCAAACTAAATAGAAGGCAATCCCCATTAAGATGAATAACAACGTCCAGACTGGAGCAAACAGCCAATTTGGTGGTGCAAAACTAGGTCTATTAAGAGTGGCGTACCAAGTTGGAATTGCTTGGGTGGTAAATAAAGAGCCAATAAAACCAGCTAACTGAGGTAAAGCCAAGGCAATTATTAGCCTTTTCCAATTGATTTTTTTCATATAGCGCTATTTTAGCGCATTTATTAGATAGCTGTCCAACCGCCATCAACGGCAATTGTTTGACCAGTAATGTAACTACTGGCTTCAGCTGCTAAAAAAAGTAGGGTGGTATCTAATTCTTCCTTTTTACCAACTCTTTTCATGGGACAGCTGATTGTTACATATTGCTTGAAATCATCAGTATTAATGAAATCACCAGTCATTTCAGATTCAAAAAATCCTGGCCCAATAGCGTTGACCGTAATATTGTATTTTGCCCATTCAGCTGCTAGAGCACGCGTTAGATTTACTACTGCACCTTTGGTAGCATGATAATTAGCGACATTAAAGGCGCTATTAGCTACCAAACCGTACATGGAGGCAATATTAATTACCCTACCAAATTGTTTTTCTTTCATTAAAGCACCACTATGTTTAGCTACTAAGAAAACGCCAGTTAGATTGACGTCAACTACCTTTTGCCAATCTTCAAGAGGCATTTCTTCTGCTGGAGCCATGGTTGAGGTGCCAGCGTTATTAACTAAAATGTCCAGAGTTTGCCACTCCTTTTTAATTTTTGCTACGCCATTTTTGATTTCTTCTTCTTTAGTTACATCCATTTTTAAAACTAAAGCTTTTTGACCTAGGTCTTCAATTTCTTTTGCTACTTCTTTGAGTTTTTCTTCTCGACGAGCAGCTAGGGCCACATCGGCGCCAGCTTTAGCCAAAACAAGGGCAAAACGTCTGCCGAGACCACTAGATGCACCAGTTACGAGAGCTTTTTTACCTTGAAAATTGAAATATTGCATGACTTGGACCTTTCTCTTACCGTTTGGCAAGTAACTTCCACCAAGCCCTCCAATTCTGCACTCTATAGTCACTTTTGTCTAGTGTTTCTTGATTATTTTCTTTTGCATTGTCAGAGTCATTTACTGGTATCTGTACAACAATTTCTTCATCTTTGCTTTTTACGAGTTCATCTCTGATTAGTTTTTCTTTATATAGGTCATCTTGAGCTTGTTGTAGAAATTCTTCTTTTTCTTCGACTTTCTTCTCAAAAAGTTCAACGTTTTTTTGGTTTTGTTCAAGGTTTTTAGTATCAATTAGTGATTTTTTTTTATTTTCTTGTAGAGATAAAATTAAAAGAATAGCTAAAAAGCTAATGAGCACTATCACTAATGGTAGTTCTAAAATTTTCTGAATATTTTTTGTCATTTTATGTTTTAAGCTTGATTGAAAAAAATCCTGATTTATGTTATTATAAGACTCTAATATAAATTGTTTTTAATTATTAAATTATATTGAACTGTCCTAGATCAGAGATATTATGCCCATAAACCTAAGTGATGCGCAAGTTAAATTTACAGAGCATTTAAGTTCTAGTGGTAAAGCGGAAGCAACTGTAATTGCCTATAGTAAAGATGTAGAGCAGTTATTAGATTTTATTTCTAAAAAAGGTAAGACTACCATTAATGAAATTTTAGCCGAAGACATTAATGAGTTTAAAGATTTGTTAAATAGACAACGTTACACGAGTAAATCCATTTCTAGAAAAATTAACTCAATTAAGGCTTTTTTTCGTTTTCTAATTAGTGAAAATTTAATAGAAAAAAATCCCACTGTCGAAATTAGTCATCCAAAAATTGAACACAATCCGCCTCGGGTTTTATCTCGTTTAGAGTATAGAGCTCTTAGGGATGCTTGTCGCAGTGATGCACGTATGTATGCTATTGTCGAGCTTTTATTGCAGACAGGAATGCGCATTAGTGAGCTAGCTGCTTTAACAGTTACTGATTTAGATATGGATCGAGAGCTGATACATATTCAAGCACAGAATTCTCGTGATGCCAGACGTGTACCAATGAATAGTGCCGCCAAAAGTGCCATCTTAGATTATTTAAAAGTTCGTCCTAGAGCCAAAGAAAAAACCTTATTTTTAACTAAAACTTGTCGCCCTTTTTTAGTGCGCAATATTAGAACAGCTATCGATCGATTTTTTCGTTTAGCTGGCATTAAAGATGCGAAGGTAAATGATCTACGACATACATTTATAGTAGAACAGTTGAAGGCAGGCACACCATTAGTTTATGTTTCACAATTAGTGGGTCATAAGCGCATTACTACTACTGAAAAATATCTCAAATTGATTGAAGCTCCAGACATGCAACCCAATGTTAAAATTGAAGAGCTTTAATTTTAATAATTAATTCCAATTAGTTCTTGGCTTGTGTTAAGATTAGAGGTGCTATGTCAAAAAATAAACAAAGAGTTTTATCTGGTATTCGTGCCACCGGCCAATTACATTTAGGCAATTATTTTGGTGCTATCAAGGGCATGTTGGCTCTGCAAGATGATCCTAAATTTGAAACTTTTTATATGGTGGCAGATACTCATTCAATAACTACTCCTTATCAAGTAGAAAACCTACGTTCTAGTCGCTTGGAAGTGATTTTAGACTATTTGGCAGTTGGCTTAGATCCTGAAAAAAGCGTTTTATTTTTACAGTCTGCAGTGCCACAACATGTTGAACTAGCTTTTTATTTTTCTAGCTTAATATCTGTAGCTAAGATGCAACATATGCCTACTTTTAAAGATAAAGTTAAACAGCATCCAGAAAATGTAACGATGGCTTTATTAAGCTATCCGGTATTAATGGCGGCTGATATTCTGCTTTATCAAGCCAATCAGGTGCCAGTAGGCCTTGACCAAAAACCTCATGTTGAGGTAGCAAGAGAAATTGCTCGCAAGTGCAATAATCTTTATGGCACCCAATTCCCTTTACCAAATTTTTTTAATATTAGTGGTGAATATATACCTTCTTTAACTGGTGAAGGTAAAATGAGCAAATCAGTTGAGGGTAGTTATATCAATCTAAGTGATGGTTTAGCAACTATTGAAAAAAAGATTGCTAAAATTCCTACCGATTCCGGCAAGGGTGAGGTGAGGGAGTTAGAAGCAGAAAGTGATAGTCATCAAGACATGGTTTATTTTGATGATAATGATCAAGAATCTAAGGGAGTGAAAACTTTGATGATTTTAGTTGAGTTGTTTGCTGGTTCCTCGTTAAGAAAAGAGTACGAGGCTAGTTATCAAAAACAGGGTTTGCGTTATGCAGAAATTAAGAAAAATTTGGCAAAGTTGATTTATGAAGAATTGTTACCAATTCAAGAAAAAAGAGCAAAATTGGCTAAAAAATCAGATTATGTAAAAACTATTATTGAAGATGGTAGTCAAAAAGCCAGAAATGTGGCTCAGGAAACAGTCACCGAAGTTAAAGACAAATTTGGTTTAAGTACTGTTGCTTAATGATACAATAATGCTCCTATATAAATCAGTTTAATACAATTAAATAAGGACTCATGTTTAAGAAAAATAAAGAAAAGAAACAAGAATCTCTCTCAGATACAGTAAATGTTAAAAAACAACAGGCTGCTGTTGAGGGTCAAAACAGTAAAAAGACCGAAGAACAGAAAGCTAAAGAAAAAGCTGCTCGGGAATTGGCCGATAGAGTTAAGCAGGTACAATTGCGTATGCCGATGATTAAAAGTCGTAAAAAAAAGGTTATTAAAATTAATCTAAATCGTCTAATTTCTCGATCAATCATCTACTTGGTAATTTTATTCTTATTTTTACCTTCAATTTTAAGCTTATTTGGTTTGGGACAAGCTAGGGAGCAAATTTCTGTTAGTCAAATGGTTAGAGACGTGCGGGAAGGAGAAGTTTCTGAGATTGAAGTTCTTGGTCAAGAACTAAGATTGGATTATGAAGATGGTAGTCAAAAAGTTACTAAAAAAGAAGAGGGACAGCAAGCATTAGAAATTCTTTTTGCTAGCGACATTGATTTAGCGGAATTAGATTTAGAAGTGCGAGATGCCAGCTTTGGTCAACTTTTTTGGGAATTGGTTATTAACTTTTTACCAATTATTTTAATGTTTGTCTTTTTCATGTTTATATTTAAACAAGCAAAAGGCGGTCAAGATGGAATTTTAGGTATTGGTAAAAGCAAAGCCAAAGTTTTTATCAAAGGTAAGCAAGACATTAGTTTTAAAGATGTGGGTGGCATGGATGAGGCTAAACAAGAGTTGGAAGAAATTGTCGATTTCTTAAAACATCCAAAAAAATATCAAAAAGTTGGAGCCAGAACTCCAAAGGGAGTATTGTTAATTGGTCCAGCTGGAACAGGTAAAACTCTTTTAGCTAGAGCCGTAGCTGGAGAAGCTAATGTACAGTTTCTCTCAATCGCGGGTAGTGAATTTATGGAAATGTTGGTGGGAGTGGGTGCTTCTCGAGTTAGAGATTTATTTGATACTGCTAAACGCTTAGCTCCTGCAATTATTTTTATTGATGAAATTGATGCTATAGGTCGAGCACGTGGTCGAAACAGTATGAGTTCGCATGATGAGCGAGAACAAACACTTAATCAAATTTTAGTGGAAATGGACGGTTTTACCAAAAACGACAATGTGATTGTGATGGCTGCTACTAATCGCGGGGACATGCTAGATCCAGCTTTAGTCAGGCCAGGGCGTTTTGATCGTCGTGTACAGGTGAACTTACCAGATCTTAAAGAGAGAAAATTTATTTTAAAAATTCACGCTCGAAACAAAACTTTTAACAGCGATGTTTCCTGGGACAGAGTAGCTAAAAGAACGGTGGGATTTTCCGGAGCTGATTTAGAGAACATGTTAAATGAAGCTGCTATTTCTTCGGCTAGAGAAAATCGGCAAAAAATTAATATGGAAGACATCGAAGAAGCATCAATGAAGGTTAAATATGGACCAAGTAAAAAGCGCCTTCAAGATGAATTGGAGAAGAAAATGACTGCTTATCATGAAGCTGGACATGCAGTTTTAACTCATGTTTTACCTTATACTGATCCAGTGCACCGAATTTCAATTGTGTCTCGTGGTCAAGCCTTGGGTTACACTTTTACCCCGCCAGAAAAAGACAAATTACAGATTCTCAAATCTGAATTATTAGAAAACATGATAGTGATGTTTGGTGGTCGAGCAGCAGAAATGTTGGTTTTTGATGAACAAACAGCAGGAGCCTCCAATGATATTGCTCAAGCAACCAGAATTGCTAGAGCGATGGTCGTTCGTTATGGTATGAGTAAATTAGGGCCGATGTATTTTGGACCAGAATATGCAGATAATGATTACAATCGAGTTTGGGGAGAGCCAGAGAGACCTTCAGATAAAATATCTGAGACAGTTGATGAAGAAATCTTAGCTTTTATATCTGAAGCTGAAAAAAGAGCTAATGAACTACTAAAACAATATCGACCCCAACTTGATAAAGTGGCAGAAGCTCTTTTAGATAAAGAAACTTTAGACGCAGATGAGTTCACAAAAGTCATGGGAATGAAAAAAGCCAGAAGATAAAAATTAAAGCCTTTGTTACAATAGGCTCATGTCTCGTCATACTTTTCTCTTAGTCGATGCCCATGCTTTAATTTATCGAGCTTACTATGCACTTCCCAATCTAACTGATCCTCAAGGACGTTTAGTTAATGCCGTTTATGGTTTTACTAAGATGTTTTTAACTGCTCTAAATCATTTTGAGCCAGAATATAGTGCGGTTTGTTTTGATCACAAAGGTGAAACCTTGAGAAAAAAGAAGTATAAAGAGTACAAAGCTCAACGAGCAAAAATGCCTGATGACTTAATTCCCCAAATAGAAATAGTTAAAGACCTGGTAGATGTATTAAGTGTGCCACGTTTTGAAATAGAAGGTTTTGAAGCTGATGATTTAATTGGCACGGTCAATCGAAAAGTTGAGCATTTAGATAATAGTTTACTAACAGTCATTGTGACAGGTGATCAAGATATGTTTCAGTTGGTTGATAATGACACCCATGTGTGGATGCCCGCTCGTGGTCGTCAACAAGGAGACATGGAATATGACTCTACTTTGGTGGAGAAAAAAATGGAAATCACGCCAGAGCAAATTGTTGATTTAAAAGCTTTGAGTGGAGACGCCTCTGACAATATTCCTGGAATTAAAGGTATTGGTAAAAAAACTGCTACTAAATTAATTAAGCGTTTCGATAATTTAGAAGTAATTTATCAATTTTTAGAAAAGAATCCAGATGGTGATGATTTAATTAAAGGAGCTTTGTTAAAAAGGCTTAAAGAGGGTAAAGAATCTGCCTTTTTAAGTCAAGGATTAGCTACTATTGATACCCAAGTATCTATAGATTTTGAACTTGAAGCCTGTCGGGTGACGGCTTATGACAAAACCCAAACCATTGAATTGTTGAATAAATTGGGATTTAAATCTTTAATAAAATTATTACCCACAGATGCTTTCGAAAATTCTGTGCAGGAAGCCTTATTTTAAGGTTTAAAATAAATTATGCCAAAAATTGCTTTAATTCATGATTATTTAAGAGAATATGGTGGGGCGGAGAGAGTTTTGGAAGAGTTGCACGATATGTTTCCAGAAGCGCCAGTTTACACAGCTTTTGTAGATAAAAAATCTTTGGGCAGTAATTGGCAGCGTTTTTCTGATTGGGAAATTCGTCAAACTTTTTTAGGAAAAATACCCTTAATTAAAAAAACCTTTTCTCCACTGAGAGTATTGGCGGCGCGCGCCTTTGCCAAATTAGATTTGAGTGATTTTGATATTATTATTTCTTCATCCAATGCCTATATGGCTAAGGCGGCGCGCGCCACAAAGACAAACGCCAAACACTTCTGTTATTGTCACACTCCTCCACGAGTTTTATATGGCTACAGTGCTAAAAGTCATTGGCGTGAACGACTTATAACTCGTTTTTTTGGAGAACTAATCAATCATTATATGCGTTTTGTTGATTTCAGAACAGCTCAGGGGGTGGGCGTTTTTATCGCTAATTCTCTAGAAACTCAATCAAGAATAAAAAAATTCTATCATCGCCAATCAGTAATAATTCATCCGCCAGTAACGATGGTTGATAAAGCCGTCGACTATTTAGCAAAAGAAAAGAAATTTAATAAACAGGGCTATTATTTATATGTTAATCGCCTTGCTCTAGCCAAGCACCCAGAAATAGCGGTTCAAGCAACTAGCGATCTTAATTTGGCGCTTAAAGTAGTTGGTGAGGGAGGAATGTTGCCTAAGCTGAAGAAAATAGCGGGCGAATCAGTAGAATTTTTGGGTACAGTTAATGATCAATTGTTAGCTGAGCTATATAGAGGAGCTAAGGCTTTAATTTATCCAGTTGAAGATGAGGATTTTGGCATAGTCCCAATTGAAGCTATGGCTTGGGGTACGCCAGTTTTAGCGCATTACTCTGGAGGTCCTAAAGAAACCCTTGAAATTGGAAAAACTGGAGTGTTTTTTAATGATTTAAGTGTTGAAGCTCTCAAGCAAGCTATATTTGATTTTGAAAAAATGGATTTTGATCTTCAAGAAATTCATCACTCTAGCCTAAAATATGCGCCCTCGGTTTTTCGCAAAAAAATTAAAGAATTAGTTCTAGCTTGACAAATTAGCAATAAGTTTCTATGATTGCTAATGTATGATTGATTTAGTTGCTAGACAAATCCAAATTTTAAGAGCCATTATTGAAGAATTTATCGAAACTGGTGAACCGGTTGGTTCAGAAACTGTTGATAAAAAATACAACATTGGTGTTTCTCCCGCTACTATTCGCAATGAAATGGCTTATTTAACCAAACAGGGTTATTTAATTAAGTCTCACATTAGTGCTGGTCGTGTACCAACAGCCCTGGCCATGAAGCTTTATATTAATGAATTGGTCAAAGAAAAGGAATTATCAGTAGCTGATGAAGTTGGTGTTAAAGAAAAAATTTGGCGCTATCGTAATCAGATGGAAGATTTGCTTCAGGAAACGGCCAAGGTTTTAGCAGAAAAATCACAGGCTTTGGGTTTGGCAATTACTCCTGAAGGGCACTTAGTTCATTCTGGTTATGCTAATTTATTGCAAATGCCAGAATTCTATGACATTAACTTGACTCGTCGAGTTTTACAGATGATTGAAGAGAGAGCGGTTATGGATGAAATTTTTCATAAATCACAAAGTGAAAATGCAGTTAAAGTTGTTTTTGGTCAAGAATTAGGCAATAGCGAACTTGATCCTATCGGGATTATGTTTGTTGAACTAGATTTGCCAGCCCAACCGTGTCGTTTTGCAGTGCTTGGTTCCAAGCGTTTTGACTATCCTTATGTTTTACCAATGATGAAGTATTTTAAAGGTTTAATTGAAAGCATGGTTGACTAGGGGGTGATATGGTAAAAAAGAAAAAACCAAAGCTTGATTCAGTTCCAGATTTAAAAAGTTTAACAGCTAAAGTACAAGCCCTAGAGCTGGCTCTATCTCAATGTCAAGAACGTGAGCGCAGAGCTTTAGCCGACTATCAAAATTTACTACGACAAAGCCAAAACCAACGAGCTCACTTAATTAAATTGGCTAATGCAGACTTGCTATTAGCAATTTTAGAACCACTGGAACATTTATCTGTAGCTAATGAACAATTGCAAGATGAAGCTTTAAATATGATAGTGAAGCAAATTTGGAAGCGCTTAAACGATATGGGTTTAGAAGAAATTGAAGTATTAAATAAAAAATTTGATGTTGAAATAATGGAGGCGATAGAAAAAAAGGGAGATGGAGAAAAAGTTGTGAAAGTTTTGCGTAAAGGATATCGACTCAATGGTGAAATAATTCAACACGCGCAGGTTGTTTTAGCTTAAATTGCTACTAGCAGTCAAAGCTTTTGTCTGCTAAAATTTATTGTAGTCACAGATAATTAAAGATTAAAAAAAAGAGAATTAAATAAAAAATATAAAGAAAGGTTTATAAATTATGTCAAAAACTATTGGAATTGATTTGGGAACAACCAACAGCGCTATCGCGGTAATGCAAGGTGGACAGCCAACTATTATTCCCAGTGCGGAAGGTCGTAATACTTTTCCTTCAATTGTTGCTTTAAAAAATAAAGATGTAGTAGTGGGTGATCCCGCCAAGCGACAAATGGTGCTTAATCCTAAAACTACAGTTTATTCGGTCAAGCGTTTTATGGGTCGTAAATTTAAAGATGAAGCGGTACAAAAAGCAGTTAAACACGTTGCTTATGATATTGCCGAGGGTAAAGACGGCATGACAGTGGTTAAGATTGATAATAAAGAATATACCCCTCAAGAAATTTCGGCTAAAATTTTAGCCAAAGCTAAAGCAGATGCTGAAAGTTATTTGGGAGAAAAAGTAGAGTCAGCAGTAATTACTGTACCTGCTTATTTTGATGATTCACAACGCCAAGCTACCAAACAAGCTGGTGAAATTGCTGGCTTAAAAGTTGAACGTATTGTTAATGAGCCAACAGCAGCAGCTCTAGCTTATGGTTTAAATAAAAAAGCAGGTGAAACTATTGCTGTGTATGATTTAGGTGGTGGTACTTTTGATATTTCTATTCTAGAAATTGGCGATGGTGTTTTTGAGGTTAAGTCAACCAATGGCGATACCTTTTTAGGTGGAGATGATTTTGATAATGCCATTATTGAGTGGATTGTAGCGGAATTTAAAAAAGATACTGGCAAGGATTTGAGCAAAGATGCCCAAGCTATGCAACGAATTAAAGACGCTGCTGAAAAAGCCAAGATTGAACTATCTAGTTCCCAGCAAACTGAAATTAATCAACCCTTTATCACTCAAGGTGATGAGGGCCAGCCTTTGCATTTGAGTTTGAATCTAAGTAGAGCCAAAATGGAAGAGCTAGTTGATGATTTAATTCAAAAATCAATTGGTCCGGTCAAAAAAGCCATGAAAGATGCCAAAATTGACGTCAAAGATATTGACGAAGTGATTTTGGTTGGCGGCATGACTCGTATGCCAAAAGTTCAAGAAGTAGTTAAAGATTTTTTTGGTAAAGAACCTCATAAAGGAGTTAATCCAGATGAGGTAGTGGCAGTTGGAGCAGCTGTTCAAGCTGGAGTGATTGCTGGTGATGTAAGCGATGTTGTTTTGTTGGATGTCACACCTTTAACTTTAGGTTTAGAGACTTTAGGTGGGATTCGTACCCCTTTGATTGATCGCAATACCACTATTCCAACTAGCAAAAGCCAGATTTTTTCAACAGCGGCTGATAATCAGACACAGGTTGAAATTAATGTTCTTCAGGGAGAGAGAGAAATGGCAGCTGATAACAAAAGCCTCGGGCGCTTTATTTTGGACGGAATTCCTCCGGCTCCTAGAGGTATGCCTCAGATTGAAGTGACTTTTGACATTGATAGTAATGGAATTTTGAATGTTAGTGCCAAAGACAAGAATTCAGGTAAGGAGCAAAAAATTACCATTCAAAACAGCACTAATTTGGCTGATGAAGAAGTCGAAAGAATGAAGAATGAAGCTGAAAAATTTGCTGAGACTGACAAAGCTAAGCGTGAATTAATTGAAGCTAAGAACAAAGCCAACAGCGTTGCTTTCGAAATTGAAAAACAGCTAAAAGATTATGGTGACAAATTAGATAAGGCTGATAAAGAAAAAATTGAAGCTGATGTTAGGGCACTTAAAGATTTAGCTACTAAAGAAGAATCAAGTAAAGAAGAACTTGAGAAAGCTATTGAAGCTACTTTTGCTAGTGCTCAAAAAATGGGAGAAGTGATGCAAAAGGCTCAAGCAGAGGAAGCTGCTAAAAAAGCTCCAACTGATGAGAAAAAAGATGGTGCTAAGGCAAAAAAAAGTAAGGCAAAAAATAAAAAAGATGAAAAAAAGGATGCCGAAGAAGGTGAAGTAGTTAATTAAAAAATGGTTTAGATATAAATAGCCCACTTGTTTTGCTAAACAGAGTGGGTTATTTATTGTACAATTGATCAGTCTTATGTCAGCAAAACGAGATTATTACGAAGTTTTAGGTTTAGATAAAAA
>CAYXJQ010000050.1:0-10964 GCA_964464985.1 uncultured Pseudomonadales bacterium
AATGACATTATGGGAGTTTTAGTAGAACTATTAGATCCTGCTCAAAACCATGCCTTTGTAGATAACTACATTAATTATCCAGTTAATTTAAGTCAGGCTATTTTTATTGCTACTTGTAATAATACCAGACGTATCGCAACAGCAGTAATTGATCGTATGGAGCGAATTGACATGCCTTCTTATAGTGACGAAGAAAAAATTGTAATTGCAAAAAAATATATTTTACCTGGTGTTATGAAAGAGGCTGGTTTAAAAGAGAATCAATTTAAAATTGATGAGGCTATTTGGCCAACACTCGTGCGTCCTTTAGGTTTTGACGCTGGAGTGAGAACATTGCAACGTACTCTTAAAGGTGCGGTGCGTAAAGCCGCGCGAATTATTGTGGAACGAGGTTTTAAAGAAGTGATTATAGGTCCGGATAATGTTAAAATTTTTCTACCTAGCTATTAGTTTGTGTTAGAATTGGGATATGTCAAAGACTGATTTATCAGTGGAGAAACTATTAATTGAACTTAAAAATATATCTAAATTAGAATCTTTACTTGAAAAAAATGTAAATGTACTTCCTTTAGCTAATCGAGCTGAGGATATAGTTCATGGTGAAGGTAAACAAGATGCTGATATTATGTTGATTGGTGAGGCTCCCGGTTATCATGAGGCTTTGGAAAGACGTCCCTTTGTTGGTCGTTCAGGACAATTATTGCGTAAAACTCTTTTAGAAATTGATTTACCAGCCGAAACAGTTTTTATTAGCAACATTATAAAGGTGCGTCCACCAAATAATCGAGACCCTTCGCCTAAAGAAATTTTAGCTTTTAAACCTTTTTTAGATAAAGAGATTGAACTAATTCAACCTAAATTAATTATTACTTTAGGACGTTTTAGTATGGCTAAATTTTTAGAAGATGTTAAAATTTCACAAATACACGGTCGGTTACATAAATTGAGATGGCAAAATCAAGATTTATTTGTTTTACCAATGTATCATCCAGCAGCAGCTTTGAGATCTAGTCGAGTTAAAAAATCATTTATTGAAGATTTCAAAAAAATTAAAAAAATTATAAAGTGGATAGATTCACAACAAGAAACTTTGAAATTAAAAGAACAATTGAGAGAGGAATTATTTTAAATATGTCAAAACTTAACTTTTTAGCTTTAGGAGGTATGGGTAGGGTTACTCAAAATCTTTATTTATATCAATATCAACAGGAGATTTTGTTAATTGATTGTGGTATTGGTTTTCCTGATATGTATATGCCTGGGGTAGACGCTCTTATTCCAGATATTAGTTATTTGTTAAATCAATTGGAATCAGGAGCAAAAATAGTAGGTATGATTTTAAGTCATGGGCATGATGACCATATTGGAGCACTACCATACTTATTGCCAAATTTACCTGATTTTCCTATTTACGCTTCTCCACTGACAGCTCAATTTGCCCATGATCGCTTGTTAGACAAAAAACTTGATAGAAAAATTCAAGTTTTAAGGGATCGGCAGCAATTAAATTTAAGTCAATTTTTCAAATTTCAATTAATCGCTGTTACTCATTCAGTACCTGATTCAAAACATATTTTATTAGAGACACCCGTGGGTAAAGTTTATCATGGTAGTGATTTTAAATTAGATAAGCAGCCCGTAGATGGTCGACTGAGCGATATGGATTTTATAGAACAAATTGGTCAAGACGGCGATTTATTAATGGCTTCTTTAGACTGTTTGAGGGTGGAAAGGGAAGATTGGACACCTTCTGAATCAACAGTTGGTCCCGCTTTATTTAGAGAAATGCAAGGTGTTGAAGGTAAGATTTTAGTAACTTTAATGAGTTCTCACTTACATCGTATTCAACAAACGCTTGATGCTTGTAGTAAGTTAGGTCGAAAAGTAGTTTTTGTGGGTCGAAGTGTAGAACAAAATGTAAGAAGTGCAACTCAATCTAAAAGTTTAAATATTCCAAAAGGTTTACTTTTAGACAAGAAAAAAATTAATCAATTACCAGATAATAAGCTTTGCATAATTATAGCTGGCAGCCAAGGGCAGGAAGGTTCTTCTTTAGTCAGAGCTGTTTACGGCGACCACCAAATAGTCCAAATTAGTAATCGCGATAAAGTGATTTTTTCAGCCGATGTAATTCCAGGTAACGAAATTCCTTATTACACAGCTATTGATCAATTAGCAGCTGATGATGTGGAGGTTGTTTATCCAGATATTCGTCCCGATATTCATCGTTCTGGTCATGCTAGTCGTAGTGAACAAGAATTGATGCTAAAACTACTTAAACCAAAATTTATTATGCCTATTGGAGGTGCTGATCGTCATCGAACTCTATTTAAGAAAACTGTAGCTAAACCTTTGGATTATAAAGATTGGCAAATTTTAATACCCAAGAGTGGAGAGATTTTACAAATTGACCAAAAAGGTGTGTCAGTTGCTAAAGAAATACCTTTATCAGCAAAAACCATTGATGGTTTGGGCATAGGTGATGTTGGTCCAGTTGTTTTATCTGATCGTTTAAATTTATCTAAAGCTGGGATTATTGTTTTATTGTTACCTAGATTTAAAAATCAGTTTGATTTTAATAAAATGCAAGTTATTTCACGAGGTTTTGTTTTCATGAAAGAAGCTGATGAGGTAGTCAAATATATTGAAAAAGAAACGGTAGCCATCATTCAGGATTTGGGAAGAAAAGTCAAAGATGAAGAATTAAAACGTCGCTTAGAAAAGCGTTTAGCGCGTCGTTTATTTAAAATTATTCGTCGTGAACCTATGATTTTACCGGTAATTTGGGATTTTTAGTTTTATCTAAATCACTGTTTTTTAGCCTTGCTGCTTGCAGTTTTAAGAGTTTTGCTTTTAAATAGAGTTAACTAATCTGATCAAAATATGGCAAAAAGAAAGTCTCGTCGCAAAAAACGTAAAGCAATTCGTTTAAAAATGCGAGCCGATACCACTTATTCAATAATAGCAGTGTTGCTAATTATGTTTGGTAGCTTGGTGCTGGTTTCCTTCAGTGGACAAGGACAATGGTTAATCGCTCTTAACAATTTTTTAGCAGATAAACTTGGTCTATCCATGTTGTTTTTACCGTTTGTTTTCATTGCTTCAGGTTTAGTAATGATTCGCAGTAAACATGCTTGGTCTAAGCCAACAATTTTGCTCGGAGTGATTTTAATGATGATTGGGGTGATGGGTGTATCTCGATCTGGTGAAATTGGGATTAATATTTTTAATAATTTATCAAGACTAATCAGCATAATAGGTGCTTATATAGTGTTTTCTTCCTTATCTTTAATTGGTTTTTTAATTCTTTCCCAGAGTTCTTTGACTGATTTAGTTAATGGCTTAAGTAAAATAATTGCTAATCGTCGTAAGGCGAAATTGGCTAAAAAAGGTTTGAAATCTGTTGATGAAGATGTAACTGATAAAGAAATAAAAAAATCTCGTCACTTTTCAATTCCTAAATTAGCTTTTACTAAGAAAACTCTCAAGAGAGGAGCCGATTTTAATGAAGAAATTGAACTTGATGAAACTAGTAGCACTGCTGTTTTGACCAAGGCAGAAAGTCAACTTGCTAAGAATTCTTCGGGCGGCTTAGAAGGAGAAGAAGCTCTTAATGCCTCATCTATGCCAATGGTTTGGGATTATCCTCCTTTATCTTTATTGTCTGTAGAGAGAGGAGCAAAAGCTGATCGTGGTGATGTAAAAGCCAATGCTCAGGTTATTGAAAATACTCTAGATTCTTTTGGCATTAACGCCAAGGTTGCAGAATATAATCCTGGTCCGGCAGTTACTCAGTATGCCTTAGACATTAGTAAAGGAACTCGTTTATCAAAAATTACAGCGCTGTCAACTGATTTGGCTCTAGCTTTAGCAGCACCGACCGGACAAGTAAGAATTGAAGCACCAATTCCTGGTCGTAATTTGGTAGGTGTAGAGGTGCCAAATCATAGTGCTGAAATAGTGCCTTTAAAGACAATGCTGTCTTCACCAGTGGTAAAAAAACATCCTTCAAAATTAGCAGTTAGTTTAGGAGTTGATGTGGCTGGTAAACCAATTGTGGCAGACATTGCCGAAATGCCCCATTTATTAATTGCTGGAGCCACAGGTTCGGGTAAATCTGTTTGTGTTAATTCATTTTTGTGTTCCATTTTGTTTCGTGCCACTCCAGAGGAGGTTAAATTGATTTTGGTTGATCCTAAACGAGTGGAGTTGACTAAATACAAAGATATTCCTCATTTGTTAACGCCAGTTATTGTTGATCCCGACAAAGTAGTGTCAGCTCTTAAGTGGGCTTCGGAGTTAATGTCTAAGCGTTATAAAATGCTTGAAGATGTTGGAGTGAGAAGTATCCGAGATTATAACGAATTGGCTGGTTTAGCCACTATGCCAAATATCGTGATCGTTATTGATGAAATGGCAGACATTATGCTTTTTGCTCCCAAAGAGGTAGAAGATAATGTCACTAGAATCGCTCAAATGGCTAGAGCAGTAGGAATTCATTTAGTTTTGGCTACTCAGCGACCATCTGTTGATGTAATCACTGGTTTGATTAAAGCTAACATGCCTACCAGAATTGCTTTCAATGTTTCGAGTGTGACTGATAGTCGAGTAATTTTAGATACTCCTGGTGCAGAAAAACTTTTGGGTAAGGGAGATATGCTATATTTATCTCCGAATCGAGCTAAACCACAGCGTATTCAAGGCACTTATGTTGATGCTAGAGAAATTGATCAACTGATTGATTTCCTTAAATCTAGAGGTAAAAAACCAAATTATGAGGAAGAAATTACTAATAAATATCAGGTTAGCAGGGTAGGAGGCTCAGTCAGTGTTAGTGTAGAGGGAGAGGCTGATCGAGATGAACGATTTGATGAAGCAGCACAATTGTTTAGCACTAGCGATAGTGCTTCTTCTAGTGCTATTCAACGTCACTTGTCTGTGGGTTATGCTCGGGCAGCTCGTATCTTAGACCAACTAGAAGAAGCTGGTTTTGTCGGACCTGCTCAGGGTAGCAAGGCTAGAGAAGTTTTTAGAACTAAGATTCAAGAATATTTAGCAAGCAAAACTCTTTCATAAATAATTTTACAATTTTTAAAATTAGTTGATTTTATGTTTAAAAAAATGTTAAGCTAAACCTTGTATGAAAAAAATGATAAAAACCTTTCAATTACTTTTTTTATTCTTGCTTATTTTTTTAATTAAGCCAGCATTGGCCAATGCTCTTACGATTGATTCCATAGGTGGCAATGATTCTATTGTTGGTTTGGGATCTACAGTTAAAACTTATGAAACCACTTTAACGACCTTTACAGTAACAGGAACTGCTTCTTCTTCAGCTGAAGTACAGATAACACTTGCTGATTTAAATAACAATACTGCTGCTGACACTGAAGGGAACTGGGGAGTTAATTTTAGTGCAGTTTCTTATGGTGAAAATGATTTGGTAGTTAGCTCTGGTGGAGAAACTTTAGACCTAGTTATAAATGTAGCGGAAGTTGCCAGTATTAGTACGCCTTCTGCTGATAGCACATCTTCTACTGAAACGGTTTTGCCAGAATCAGGCGCTCTAGAAAACACAATTATAATCTTTGCTTTTGGAATACTGACACTTGGTTTAGGTTTGACGCTTAAATCTAAGAATTAAGCAACTTCATAGATTTTTTGATATAAAAAATCACTATTTTTAATATAGTGCTGATTTTTTAGATAAGGACCTGCTGTTGTGGAGATGGCGGGTTTTGCTCCCGCGTCCGCTAATCTGACTTTAACGATATCTACAGATTTAGTTTATTTTTGATTTGAAGCAAGAAGTAAATAGACAAACTTTTTTTGCTTCATCCAGGTCTAATTCTTGGAAATAAAGTGACCTGATTCTTTATTTCTGCTAATCGACTAGGTTTTCACCTAATGTGAACCGTCGATAAGAGTTCAACACTAGATGCCTACTTTTACAATTAAGCAAAAGCAGGAGCAGCTACGAAGCCAAAGTCAAAAAGACTGGCGACTTTATTAACTGCTGTTTTAAAACTGTTTTTGACAGTTATTTTTTAGTGTTGTTTAACATCTTTTCACCAAAGATGATCTGCAATGATTAAAGTTGACTGACGTCAATACAATACATCCCCTGTTAATGAACAAGCAATTATAACATTTTTACTCGAGAAAATCAATATTGCTTAGTTAATCATTTTTAATTTATAGATTAGCTGCCAAACTTAAGACTGAAACCCACTCAACTCCATATTTTTTTAATACACGACTGGCACTATTTATAGTGGCACCAGTGGTAATTACATCATCAACTATTAAAATATTTTTGTTTTTTAAAGATTGGTGCCGAGAATAAGGATGAAAGATTTCAAAAGTATTATCTAATCGTTGCAAGCGTTTTTGTTTGTCACTGATTTGTGCTTGAGCTGTATTGTTAACGGTTTTTTTTAATAAATTCAAACAAGGCTTTTTGGTCCAAAGAGCTAATTCTTCAGTAATAAGTTGGCTTTGATTGTATCCTCTTTTTTTAATTTTTTGATTATGAATGGGAACAAAGGTTATTAAGTCAAATTTTTCGTAACTAATATTTAGGTGGAAAAACAACATTTGAGCTAGAAACTTAGCTGCTCGGCTATGATGTTGATATTTTAATGATTTAATTAAGGAACTAATTGGAGATTTAAAACGAGCCATCACTCTTATTTGGTCAAAATAATTTTTATCAAAATTTTTGGCAAAAAACGCTGTTAGATCTTCTTGCCAAAAAAATTCAACCAATTGATAACAACTTTCACAAAGCATTGGTCCCAATCTTTGACAGTGTTGACAAATATCTGGTAGTAAATAAGCTTGCCAACAATGAAAAAATGAAAAGTTTTTCACAAAAGCATTGTAGTTTTTTAAATTGACAGCTAATTGACTTTGCTTTTTTAAAAAGTCAGGCTTTGTTTTATAATACAGGCTGCCAGTCAACGGACAATTAGCTCAGCTGGTTAGAGCGCACGATTCACATTCGTGAGGTCACTGGTTCGAGTCCAGTATTGTCCACTAATTAAAAAAAAGGAACTTATGACACTGCAAGAACAATTAATGGAAGAAATGAAAACTGCAATGAGGGCTAAAGATACGGAGCGTTTAGGTACTATTCGCCTGATTCGTAGTGAAATTAAAAATTTTGAAATTGATCATGGACTTGCTGATGATGCAGTTGTGCAGAAAATAATTAAAAAAATGCTTAATCAGCAATTAGATGCGCTTGAAGACTTTAAAAAAGCCGACCGTCAAGATTTAGTTAGTGAGACTGAAAGTAAAATTAAGATTCTGAAAAGCTATCTACCTGAACAAATGAGCGATGAAGATTTAGAAAAATTTGTTGAGAAATTTGTTTCTCAGAGTGATTTAAAGGATTTTGGTCCTTTAATGGGTCAGATTACCAAAGAGCTAGCTTCTAGGGCTGATGGAGCTCGAATTGCTAGTGCTCTCAAAAAAGCACTGAGTGATTAAGGTTTAGAACTTGCTTTGATTGAAAATTCTTTCTAGAATTGCCCTAATGAATCAAACGATTAAAACACAAACTGTGGGTGATTTGTTAATTAAACATCGAAAAGCAGCCGGCTTAGAACTTAAAGATATTGCTGAGAAAACTTTTATTAAACTTAACTATCTTGAGGCAATTGAAAAAAATGATTTTGCTGTTTTGCCCAATGCTAGTTACGCCAAAGCCTATATCAGTAACTACGCTAAATTACTTGGAGTTAATCCACGTCCTCTGTTGGCAATTTTGCGAAGAGATTATCAAGAAAGCGCCAAAGGACGTTTGCTGCCTAGAGAGTTTTTGCGAGATTCTTTTAAGAAAACAAATTTATTTTCTCCAATGCGTTTAACTCTTTTATTTATTGCAAGTGTGTTTTTAATTTTTCTGAGTTATGCTGCTTGGCAATGGTATTCTCTGAATAGACCTCCACGTTTAGAAGTTTTTCAACCAAGTGACGGCGATGTTGCTGCAGCTAGGGTAGTAGTTGAAGGTCAGACAATAATGAATGCCACTGTTCTAGTCAATGCACAGCCGGTGGCTCTTCAAGCTGGTGGTTTTTTTAACACTGAACTTTATTATGATATTGAAGGACCAGTCACAATTACAGTTAAAGCCACAGATGAACGAGGCAAGACAAGTGTGGTTCAGCGAACTATTCAAGTAAATTACTGATTTTTGAGTGGAACTGGTAAATTATTTGCCCCTGTCGTAAAATGATTATAATTAACAAGAAAGCCAATTATGTCAGAGATTTTACCTTTAGTTTTAACCATTTCCGTTGCTAGCTTAACCTTGGTACTGGTTGTATTAGCCATTAAATTAATTATGGTGTTGGGACAAATCAAACAATCTTTACAAAAATTTAATCAAGTCATTGATAAGGCCAACCAAGTAGTTGATACAACTCAAAATAAAATTGAAGGGATTCTCAACCCTTTTCATAGTTTGAGTGCTTTTATTACCAATTTTACTGCTGGTTTAAAAGTGACAGAAGGTTTTATGGCCTGGTTGAATCGTCACCGCGAGGATGATTTGAAGACAAGAGACTTAAATCAATCAAGCAAAAAGAAAATTTAAAAAATGGCGGAAGATAAACAACAAGCTAATGGCTTTTTATCAGGTTTAGCTATAGGATTTTCTTTGGGCACTGCTATCACTTATTTTTCCAGTGAGCAGGGTCAGCAAACTTGGAAAAAGCTGGCAAAGGATTGGGAGGCTGCTCGCTCAGATTTATACAAAAAAAAATTAATAGATAATCCAGAACTAACATTAGAAGAAATAAAAGACAAATACTTTTTACAGCTCAAACACTCCTTGTTTGAATTTAAAGATAATTTAACTCTGGTCCTAGCGAAATTAGAGCGATCTAAAGATAAAGAAAAGACTCGTAAGCGATTACGCAGACAGAAAAAAAAGAATCAATTCAAAGGTATTTAGTTTTGGCTGTTATAATAATTTCATGTCTAAATCTTCTTTAACCCTATCTAGTTTACGTCGTTTATATTTGGATTTTTTTATTGCCAAAGATCATGTCGTTGTTCCTTCAGCAAGTTTAGTTCCGGAAAATGATCCTACAACTTTATTTACTAGTGCCGGAATGCAGGCGATGATTCCTTATTTTTTTGGACAGAAACATCCTCATGGAAAAAGAATAGTTAATTTACAAAAATGTTTTCGTAGCGAAGACATTGAAGAAGTGGGTGATAATCGCCATACAACTTTTTTTGAAATGTTGGGAAATTGGTCGTTTGGTGACTATTTTAAGGAAGAACAAATTAATTTTTGTTTTGAATTCTTAGTTGATGTTTTAAAGTTAAAACCAGAGCGTCTTTACATATCAGTTTTTGCAGGTAACAGCGAACTTAATATTCCTAAAGATAATGAAGTGGCCAATATTTGGCAAAAATTATTTCAAGCAAGAGGTGTTGAAGCTAAAATTATTGACAATCCTCAGTTGGGCTTACAGGGAGGTCGAATATTTTTTTATGGTGAAGAAAAAAATTGGTGGTCAAGGTCTGGAGTGCCGGCTAAGATGCCTGTTGGTGAATTGGGTGGTCCAGATAGTGAGGTTTTCTATGACTTTGCAACTTCTGAAACTGATTTTGATATACATCAACAATCTGTTTTTGCCAAACAAGATTGTCACATTAATTGTGATTGTGGGCGTTTTTTGGAAATTGGTAACAGTGTGTTTATGCAATACCAACTCACTCAAAATGGTTTTAAAGAATTAGACCAAAAAAATATTGATTTTGGTGGAGGGTTGGGACGATTATTAGCGGCAGTAGAAAATCAAATGGATGTTTTTCAAAGCAGTGCTTTTCTGGGCATTATTAATAAGTTAGTTGAATTAAGTGGTAAAAGTTATCAGAATCCAAAATTTAAATCAGCTTTTCGTATTATTGCTGATCACATTCGAGCCAGTGTCATGTTGATTAGTGATGGGGTTTTACCCAGCAACAAGGAACAGGGGTATTTATTACGCCGTTTAATTAGGCGATCATTAAGACAAGCCAGGTATTTAGACTTGAAAGAAAATTTTTTAATAGAAGTTGTGCCGGAAGTTTTGAAGCTTTATCAGGATTTTTATACAGATTTGTTAAAGAAAAAAGATTTAATCAATAGAGTTTTAAAAACTGAAGAAGAGAAATTTAACAGGACTTTGTTGAGAGGCTTAAAAGAATTTAATCGTTTAATAGTTAATAAAGATCAGCTGACAGCTAAGCTAGCTTTTAAGCTTTATGAGAGCTATGGTTTTCCTTTTGAATTATCTATTGAGGAAGCAAAATCTAGGAACATAACAATTGAAGAAGAAATTGAAAGTAAAATTATTGAGGCTCAGAATCGACACGCGCAACTATCTCGTCAAACTACTCAGGAAAAATTTAAGGGAGGTTTGGCAAATCAAGATGTTAAAAATACAGCATTTCATACAGCCACTCATTTGTTGCAAGCTGCGCTGCGAAAAATTTTAGGTGATGAGCTTGAGCAAAAGGGCTCAAACATTAATAAGGATCGTTTGCGTTTCGACTTTAGCTATGATCAAGCCTTAACGAAGGAGCAACTTCAATCAATAGAAGAATTGTTAAATGATTGGCTTAAAGCTGATTTAGAGGTTTCTAGTGAAACAATGTCTAAAGAAAAAGCTCTGGAGTCTGGAGCAATTGCTTTCTTTGTTGAACGCTACCCGGAGAGAGTAAAAGTTTACACTATAGGTGACGAACAAGATTGGATATCTAAGGAACTGTGTGGTGGACCTCATGTGGAAAGAACCTCGCAAATAGCGCGTTTTGGAGAACTAGAGATTTTTAAAGAAAAAGCTGTTGCACAAGGAATCAGAAGAATTTACATTCGTTTTAGGTAAAAAGAGATACTCAGTTCTTTAAAATTAAGCAAAACTCTGCTTTAATGTAATTGAGGGGTTAATCTAAACCCAGTT
>CAYXJQ010000051.1:0-6567 GCA_964464985.1 uncultured Pseudomonadales bacterium
TGATGTAGAAATTATGCAAGCAGCTTTTTTTAATATCGACAGTGAGAGCTTGCGAGCAGATCTTAATCAAGATGGTCGAGTTGATACTGCTGATTATGCCCTTTTAGTACAGATTATTACGAAACTCGAAACGGACAACAATGGACAATAATTATCTTCAACAATCAAGAAAAAAACCTTTTTGGTCATATATATTTTTTGTTTTAGGGGTGCTGTTGTTAATTTTTATTCTCAGCGCCACTTTTTTTGGACTAATCTTTTTACAATCAGTTGATGAAAACCTTGATTTGCGCAGACAAGCTCTAGTTGCTTCTAGAAGGATTGATTTTAATACTTATCCTTTTGATCAAAGTTTCTTTAAAACTCAAGATGCTAGTCACATTGATTTACAAATTAACACTTATAATCACACTATTGATGCACTTGAACTGCATTTTTACATAGAGACTGATGAAGGCTTATGGCGTGAACAAGATCTAAGAATTATCGCTACCGATCAAGAGCAACTAAAATTAGTTCAAGCAGAAATTCAAGAAATTGACTGCAACAAAGAGCAGGATTGCTATCTTGCTACCTTACTGTTAATTAGTGCTGATCCTCAAATACCATTCACCAGTCGTAATTTATCTAACTCTATAGCTAAACTAGAGTTTATTCCTCAAAAAGAGGGATCCATTTCTCTACAACTTAATCAAAATAGCCAAGTCAATGAACACGGGACCGGACAAAATATTTTACAGAGTGAAAATTTGAGTAAATTCACCTATTACGTGAGCAACAATGGAATTGATTTTGCTCAATGTCGTTATCTCTATAGTGAATGGAGCAATTGTGAAAACTTCTGGCAAACCCGCCAATACCAAGTAGTGCCACTTAACTGTCATTGGCACCAAGAGGAAGTCTTGCAGCCGCTTAGCCAACAGTGTAGCGAAACAATAAGCAACAACGTTTCACTAGCCAAGGATCAAGATTTTTTTCTTCATTATTTTCGCAACTGTCTAAACAGTAATAACCAAGGGGAAGATTTTTATCTAATGTGGAACAGTGAGTTATATTCAGACTTCGACTGGCTCGATGTTAGTCTCGATCATCGCTTTAGCAGTTTTTACCAAAAATCGACAAAAGATGCTCAACTAACAGATAATTTCAAATTAATTAATTTGGCTGACTTTACTGGCTTCACCCAAGATGTTCAGGGGCAAACTCTAAACTTCCAGGCCGATCAAAAATATTATTTCCGCCTCTATAAAGATCAAACTGAAGAGTTTGTTATGGGTCCTCTACTCTATCTCAATTTCTGCTCTAGCGATCTCAGTCAAAATCGAGATTGTCAAGAAAGTTGCAATCTAAGTGATGGACAAAATAATTGTTTAGAAGGACTAAACTGCATTGATGGTTATTGTCGCCTAGCTAGCAATCCTGAGAATCAATGGTGTTTTGATCCAAGCTTAATCAGCAACACCCAAGGACGAGGTAGTGTCGCAGGCATAAGTACACAAATTAGTGATTCGAGAGTCATTGTTCAAGGACCTTTTTTGCCAAGCGAAGTTTATGACTTAAATACCTATGCCTGTAATCACGGTTGTAATACTAATCGCGACTGTATGGCTAATTATCGTTGTTATCAAGGTCGTTGTCGCCTAGCTAGCAATCCTGAAAGCCCAGCTTGTGAAGAGGCAACTGTTGTCACTCAACCAACAGAAGTTATTGAAAAAAAAGGTATTAGTCTTGAAGAAGATGAAAAGCTAAGCGAAGAGGCAACTCTCAGTGCCACTCCAGAGCCAATAATTGAATCTAGCACTATTTCAGCCGAAATAGAGGAAGTAGAAACTGATAAATTGGAAACAGAACCAACAGTGATTGCTGATGAAGATAAAGAAGAAATTGCTGAAAAGAAACCCGCAGCTATTTTTGCTAATTTATCAGCAGCCTTAGCTAATTTTTTCAATAGTTTTAATTGGCAATATTTGGCCCTAGCTGGTTTATTAATAATAATTGCTATAGTTTTTATTATTCTAGGCTTAACTCAAGATCCGCAAAAATCCTCAAAAAAGAAAGAGGATATGAGCAATAAAAAAAATCAGAACAAAATAGAACAAAAAATTAAACAAAAAATAGAACAAGAACAACTAGCAATTCCAGAAAATAAAAAACTTGATTTGTGATAGAATGCCACTCTATGTTGCAAGCAATTAAAAATTATTTAGTCGAAGTCAAAACTGAGCTGGGAAAAACTAGCTGGCCAGATAAAGAAGCTACCAAGAATCTAACTGTGCTGGTAATTGTTGTTAGCCTACTATTAGCCCTCTATGTAGGACTCTTTGATTTTATCTTTCAAAAGCTAATGGCAGTTTTCGTTTAATCTGGTATAATTACTTTTCGCAAAAAGCAAGTCAAAAGGCATTTATGGCAAAGCGCAAAAAAACCACTAGTACAAAAGCTGAAAAAGCAGATGAGGCTGTGGTGGAAACAAAAAAACCAGCAAAATCTAAGACAAAAAAAGCAAAAAATGCTAAAAAAAGTGTTGTCTCAGAGAAGAAAGCTGTAGAAAAAAAAGCTGCAAGCAAAAAAGAAAAAGAAACTGAAGAAAAAAAAGAAATCGAGAATGAAAAACAGGTTAATGAAAATCTAATTTTCATTAGCGACTTAACTAATAAAAAAGCCCGCTGGTATGTAGTACACGTCTATTCTGGTCATGAAAAAAAAGTGGCAGAAGCCCTAAGACAGCGAACTGAAACCCTGCATTTGCTTGATAAAATTTTGCGAGTATTTATTCCTACTCAGGATAAAATTCAAATCAGACGCGGACAGCGTCGTACTGTTAGTGAAAAGATTTTTCCCGGCTACATTTTGGTAGAAATGGAAATGACAGATAATGCTTGGTTGGCTATTCGCACTACTGAAGGAGTAACTGGCTTCGTGGGCATGAGTAGTCGCCCCACCCCACTGCCAAAAAGTGAGGTTGAAGCAATTATGGAATATGCTGAACAAAGCGACACTCAATATAAAGCTGACTTTGTTGACGGTGAAGCAGTGCGTATTACCGATGGTCCTTTCAACGATTTCTTGGGCACTGTTGACCAAATAGATGAAGAAAGAGGTAAGGTTACTGTTTTAATTAATATTTTTGGTCGAGAAACTCCAGTCGAATTAGATTTCTTACAAGTCAAAAAAGTTTAATAGATAGAAAGTATCCAAATGGCAAAAAAAGTTAAACAAATCTTAAAGTTAAATTTACCAGCTGGTAATGCAACACCAGCCCCTCCAGTGGGTCCAATTCTTGGTCAAGCTGGTATCAACATGATGGACTTCATCAAACAATATAATGATTTAAGTGCAGATAAACGTGGCCAGATCATTCCTGCAGAAATTACTGTTTATGAAGATCGATCATTTACCTTCGTTCTAAAATTGCCTCCAGTATCTGACTTAATTAAGCAAAAAATTAAATTAAAAAAAGGCAGTTCGCTGGCTGGCAGAGAAAATAAAGGCAAGTTAACTAAAGCCCAAGCAAGAGAAATTGCTCAGGAAAAGTTAGCCGACCTTAACACTCAAGATCTTGAAGCCGCAACTCGTATTGTGATGGGTTCTGCGCAAAGCATGGGCGTTGATATCGTTGATTAAAAAATCATAAAATTTAATAAATATTAAAGTGGTAGACTTAAGCTTTACCCCAGTCGTTAAGACCACTTTTACTGAAAGGAATTATGGGAAGCAAAAAAAATGTCGACATGACTCAAACTGAGAGTGATGTCAAAAAAATCGAACTAGAAGAAAAAGTTGCTGAGCCAAAGACTAAAAAAAAGACTAAAAAAGAGTCTGAAACAAAAACCAAATCAAAACCAGCCGCTAAGTCAAAAACTAGTGCTAAAAAAGAAAAAGCTGAAGAAAAAGTTGAAGAAAAAGATAGCGCTAAAGCTGAAAAAACTCAGAAACAAAAGAAGTCTAAAAAAGTTCGTGGCAAAAAATATCAAGCAGTTAGAGCTCAACTAGATAAAACCAAAACCTATAGTCCTGAGAAGGCTATTACTCTAGTTAAAAAGTTTTCTTATGCCAAATTTGATGCTTCAATCGATGCTCACATTATGGTTAGAGAAGTTGGCACTAGCGTTGATCTAACCCTACCCCACAGTACTGGTAAAGATGTAAAAGTGGTAATTGCCGACGACAAAGTGCTAGCAGATGTTGAAAAAGGCGAAATTAATTTTGATGTGCTTTTAGCTACACCAGAATTGATGCCTAAACTTGCAAAATTAGCCAAAATTCTTGGCCCCAAGGGTTTAATGCCAAATCCCAAAAATGGCACGCTAACCCCTAAACCAGAAATTAAGAAAAAAGAACTTGAAGCTGGAGCTCTTACACTCAAAACTGAAAAAAAAGCTCCCTTAATGCACTTGGTAATTGGCAAAGTTAGTATGGATGACAAAAAGCTAAAAGAAAATTTAATGACTGTTATGAGAGCTTTGAAAAATAAGATTGTCAAACTAGCTATTGCTCCCAGCATGGGACCAGCAATCAAAGTCGATTACAAAATCGAAGAAGAAAAATAAACAATAACTCAGCTTATAGAACTATAAGCTGAGTTTTGGTAGCGCCGTTGCTACTTCAATTATTTTTTCTAACTTAATTGAACCTTCAGGTAATAAGTCTTGAGCTTGAGCACGAGTACGCAGACTCAATTCTTCTTTTTCTACCTCATGATCACCAATAATTAGCATGAGAGGCACTCTCTCTGTTTCAGCTTGACGAATTTTGGCTTGTAGACGCTCAGAGCGATCATCAATTTCCACCCTTAACCCTGCTGCCAACAATTTCTTCATTACTGTTTGAGCATAGGCTAAATGACGATCAGCAATCGGTAACAACTTAGCTTGCACTGGCGCAAACCACAGCGGAAAATCACCACCGTGATGTTCAATCAAGAAAGCAAAGAAACGTTCAAAAGAACCAATTAAAGCTCGATGAATAATAAAGGGTCGTTGCTTTTCACCTTTTTCATCGATATAGCTAACGTCGAAACGCTCTGGTAAATTAAAGTCAACTTGAATGGTGGAAACACTGTCCTCTTTACCAAAAACGTTAATTGCTTGAACATCGAGCTTTGGGCCATAAAAAGCAGCATCACCCTTAACTTCTTCGTACTCTACTCCAGCCTCATTAAGAATTTGGCGCATCGTCTCTTCAGCCTTTTGCCAATCAGCTGGCGAGCCACAAGCTTGAAACTTTTTATCTTCTGGATCGGAAATAGATAAGCGAAATTTGTAGTTATCAAAACCGACTGCTTTATAAAAAATCTCCAACATTTCCATGACTTCTAGAAACTGTTCTTTAAGCTGATCTGCTGTACAAAAAATGTGAGCATCATTTTGCGTAAAGCCTCGTACTCGCTGCAAACCATGTAGCTCGCCAGATTTTTCGCGCCGATAAACAGTGCCAAATTCACCCATCTTTAGTGGCAAGTCACGATAACTATGAGGCTTGAGATTATAAATCATCATTGCTGCTGGACAGTTCATTGGCTTCAGGTAATATGTTTCGTCGGCAGCCGAATCTTCCCCCTCCTCATGATAACTCAGTGGTGGGTACATATTTTCATCATAAAAGCCTAAATGTCCTGATTTCTCAAATAATTCTTTGCGATTAATATGAGGGGTTAAGACATGACTATAACCGAAACTGCGCTCAAATTTGATCATATAATCTTCAATGGCCCGGCGCATTGCATAACCATTGGGTAACCAAACTGGTAGACCTTGCCCAATCTCACTTATGATTGCAAAGAGTCCCATTTCTTTACCGATTGTGCGATGATTGCGCTCCATTGCTAATTGGCGATTGGCTAAATATTCGTCCAAATCAGCTTGCTTAGCAAATGCCGTTCCGTAAATGCGAGTTAACATTTTATTATCTTCTGTCCCCCGCCAATAAGCACCGGCAATGCTCAATAACTTAAATGCCTTAATTTCACCAATACTTTCAACATGGGGACCTTTACACAGATCAACAAAACTTTGCAGATCAATTTGGTTTTTACCATTAGCTAATTTAACTAAATCTAAACCCTCTAATAATTCTTTATCCGCTTTGATTTGTGCAGCATTACCAGTTAAATAAATACTCACTATCCCTGGACGAACCAGATTATGCTCTTGATCAAGGCGTAGTGAAGATTCATCCACTTGAGTTTGACTAGCATCTAATTTTGCAAGCTCATCCAACAACTCCTGTTTATAAGGATTGTCATAAAAAATTGCTCTAGCCAAATCAATAGGCACTTCCAAGCTTTCCATTAGTAAATTTTGACCAATGAGTTTGCCCATTTCTTTTTCAATTTTAGCTAAATCCGCCTCAATTAAGCGAAAGCCTGCTTTTTCCGCCTCCTTTGATAAGTCAAAGTCAAAATAAAAGCCTTCCTCTATTGCTGGCCCCATCGCCTTAACAATCGCTGGCTTAGTAAGTTTGAATTGCCCACTAGCAGTCTTAATTAAACCTTGATTTTTTTTGTTGGGCGAATACAGTCGCTCCATAGCTAAGGTCAATACATGCTCCGCACTGTGGCGTAGAGCG
>CAYXJQ010000052.1:0-7674 GCA_964464985.1 uncultured Pseudomonadales bacterium
TGATCGTTTCTTGCCAGATAAAGCTATCGATTTAATGGATGAAGCTGCCTCAGCACTACGCATCGAAATTGATAGTAAACCCAACAGTATTGATCAATTGGAGCGAGAAATTCGCCAATTAGAAATTGAAAAAGAATCACTTAAAAAAGAAAGAGATCAAAAAAGTGAGGATCGCTTAAACAACATTGAAAAACAAATTGGCGAACTAAAAGAAGAATACAAAAGCTTGGAGCTGCGCTGGCGCAAAGAAAAAGAAATTTTAGATTCAATTAAAAAATATAGTCGAAAATTAGATGAACTTCGTGAAGAAGCTAAAAAAGCTGAGCGAAATTACGATCTAGAACGAGCCGCCGCCATTAATTATGGAGAAATACCTCAGTTGGAAAAGAAAGTAAAAGAGGCTCAGGAAAAAATGGCTGATATTGACCCAACACAAAGATTGCTCAAAGAAGAAATTGATGAAAGTGACATTGCCACTATAGTTTCAAAATGGACCGGCATCCCGGTTAGCCGCATGCTTACTGAAGAAGGTGAAAAACTGATAAATTTGGAAAAAGAACTTGGTAAAAGAGTCGTCGGTCAAGATCAAGCAATTGAAGCAGTGGCTGGTGCTATTCGTCGTAATCGTGCTGGCATTAGCGAAGAGGGCAGACCTATTGGTAGCTTTTTGTTCCTTGGACCCACTGGTGTGGGTAAAACAGAATTAGCCAAGGCTCTTGCCGAACAACTCTTTAATGATGAGCATTTAATTACTCGTATTGATATGAGTGAATATATGGAAAAACATAGCGTGGCTCGCCTCATCGGCTCGCCACCAGGATACGTTGGCTATGAGGAGGGTGGTCAATTAACAGAAGCTATTCGTCGCCATCCCTATACTATAGTTTTACTAGATGAAATTGAAAAAGCTCATAGCGAAGTATTTAATATTCTTCTACAGGTTTTGGATGAAGGTCATTTGACTGATAGCAAAGGTCGTACTGTCAATTTTAAAAACAGTATTATCATTATGACTTCCAATCTGGGTAGTCAAATTATTAGCGAAACCAGCAATGATCCAGTTGAACAAAAGAAGGCTTTAGATGGTCTGCTAAAGGTGCATTTTCGCCCAGAGTTTTTGAATAGATTAGATGATATTATTATCTTCCAAAGTCTAGATAAAAAAGAAATTAAAGAGATTGTGCAACTTCAACTTGATCTAGTTGCTAACCGCCTAACTGAACAAGAAATCAAATTAGAATTTAGTGAACAATTAATCGAACACTTAGCTGAGACCGGCTATGATCACGTTTTTGGAGCCAGACCACTAAAGCGCCTCATTCAAAAAGAGATCTTAGATGAGCTAGCTAGCCAAATGATTAAAAACAAAATTCAGGCTGGTGACAAAATTAAATTAGATTGGACGAAGAAAAAGCTTGATTTGGTAAAAGCTTGATTTGTGCTAAAATATGGCTTTGTTAAAACAAATTTAATAAATAAATGGGTGTGTAGCTCAGTTGGTTAGAGCGCAGTCCTGATAAGACTGAGGTCCTTGGTTCGATTCCAAGCATACCCACTTTTTAAAAACTCCTATTTAGCAGTCAAAGTTTTGGACTGCCAATTGCTCACCATTTTTGCTTAAAATTAGGGTATAATTACTTTATCAAATATGAACAGTAAAATTATTCAACTGCCCAGCAACTTGTTAAATTTACCAGTGGTACCAATCCGCGAAGGAGTATTATTTCCTCAGACAGAATCGGTGCTTGGTTTTGGCCGTGAGCTGTCGGTCAACGCTATTCGTCATTCTCAAAAACAAGGCAATCATATTATTTTACTAACCCAAAAGAATCCCCGAATTGAACAACCTCAATCTAAAGACCTCTATCAAATTGGCACCTTGGCAGCAATCGAAAAAACTTTAAAAAATTCTGCCAATATTAGTGCGCTAGTTAGGGGAGTGAGCCGTATTAAAATTCAGAAATTTGTCCAAGAACAGCCTTTTCTGCAAGCCGTGGCTGAAAAAGTACCCAGCTTTATTGAACGTGATGATGAATTGATTGCTTTAAGCAACCAATTACAAAAACTGTTTCGCCAAACTGTCCAAATGGGCAAACAAATTGAATTCCTTAATTTTATTAAATTATTAAGCGGTGTTAATGAGGGAGAAATGGCTGACCAAATTGCCAGCACTTTGAAAATCCCCAGTAATAAAAAACAATTAATTCTAGAAACCACCAACGTTAAACAAAGAATTCGTTTAGTCATTGAACACTTATCTAAAGAAGTAAAAATCCTAGAAATTGAACAGGATGTTAATACTAAAACTCAAGAAAAATTTGATGAGCACATGCGAGAAAGTGTGCTGAGAGAACGACTACGCACTATTCAAAAAGAACTAGGAGAGTTAAGTGATGGGCAAGAA
This sequence comes from uncultured Pseudomonadales bacterium, assembly GCA_964464985.1. Lineage (GTDB taxonomy): Bacteria > Patescibacteriota > Microgenomatia > UBA1400 > PJMF01 > JAAZKO01. Next base: position 2,405 of record CAYXJQ010000052.1, read on the forward strand.
GGTATCAACGACTATCGTGATGTTTTGAAAAAGAAAAAATTACCAAAAGAGGTAAAAGAAAAAGTTGAGAAGGAAATTGCTCGACTTGAACAAATGTCTCCAAATAATCCAGAAACTTCCTACTTAAGAAGTTGGTTAGATTTAGTTTTTGACTTACCTTGGCAAAAAAACAAAAAAACTAATATCAACATTAAACGAGCCGCCAAAACTTTGGACCAAGATCATTACGGACTAAAAGAAGTCAAAGATCGAGTCCTGGAACACATGGCCGTTATGCAGTTAAAAAATAAAAATGATAATCAAGAAAAAAACTTGCCTACTATTTTGTGTTTTGTTGGACCACCAGGTGTTGGTAAAACCAGTATTGGTCAAAGTATTGCCAAAAGTTTAAATCGTCACTTTATTAAAATTTCTCTAGGTGGAGTCAGAGATGAATCAGAAATTCGTGGACATAGACGCACCTATGTAGGCGCTATGCCTGGTCGCATTATCAAGGGTTTACAAAATGCTCGAAGTAATAATCCAGTTTTCATGCTAGATGAAATCGATAAACTAGGTCGCGATTTTCATGGTGATCCCAGCAGTGCCTTGCTTGAAGTTTTAGACCCTGAACAAAACTTTAGTTTTGAGGATCATTACTTAGATGTACCTTATGATTTATCTAATGTTCTCTTTATTGCTACAGCCAACACTTTGGACAGCGTACCACCAGCACTATTAGATCGTTTAGAAGTCATTCAATATTCTGGCTACACTCTTAACGAAAAATTTGAAATTGCCAAGCGCTATCTGCTTCCCAAAGCTGTCAAAAAAAATGCCCTCAAAAAAACTCAAAGCAAATTAAGCGACACGATTTTGAAAAAAATCATCAGTCGCTATACTCGTGAAGCTGGAGTGCGTAATTTAGAAAGACAACTCAATAAAATTATGCGCAAGACTGCTAGAGAAATTTTAGAAAAAAATAGAAAAACCATTACTGTTACCAACAAAAGACTATCAGAATTCCTTGGTCCTCCAATATACGATGAAACTATTACTGAAAAGAACGATCAGGTTGGACTGGCCGCAGGTCTGGCTTGGACAAGCGTCGGTGGCGATATATTATTTGTCGAAGTCGCTCTTTCACCAGGAAAAGGAAAAATTAAATTAACTGGTAAATTGGGTGACGTCATGAAAGAGTCAGCACAAGCAGCTTTAACTTATGTTCGTTCTCATCATAAAGAATTAAAAATTGATATTGAAAAAATTAACCAAACCGATGTTCACATTCACGTGCCAGAAGGAGCCGTTCCTAAAGATGGACCATCAGCGGGAGTAACCATTACCACCGCCATTGTTTCTGCCTTTAAAAAGAGAGCTGTCCGTCGAGATGTTGCTATGACTGGCGAAGTAACCTTGCGAGGTCGAGTTCTACGCATTGGTGGTTTAAAAGAAAAAGCCATTGCTGCTCACCGAGCTGGAAGTAAAATAGTAATTATTCCCCAGGATAATAAACGCGATTTAGTAAAAATACCCAAAGAAATTAAAAAAGACTTGGATTTTCAAACAGTTAAAGATGTAAAAGAAGTTTTAAAAATCGCTCTCAGCTAAATTTTAAGCAAATTTGCTATACTAGCAATAATCAATAATGACAAGTAAAGCAATAATTAAGCGTTTTTGGCCACTTTTTCTCTCGATAATTATTTTAAGCACTGGAGTTTTTCTTTATTTTAATCCACTGATAAAGCTTAAATCAGCAGGTCTACAAGTTGAATATAATGGTTCCGATCAATACGCTAGTGTTTTCCTTAATAATCAATATTTGGAAAAGGCACCCTTATCCGAAAAAAACATTCAAAGTGGCGACTACATTTTAAAAATTGTGCCAGACGATCAAGATTTGGCTGAATTCAGCATTCCAATCACCCTAACCGAAGGAGCTTTAACCGTTGTTACCTACAATCCTGGGCCAGACACCAAACAAAGTTCCGCCACTATTTATGAAGTAGAAGCTCAAAGTGATTTGAAGGAACTAGGTACAATTAGTTTTGAGACCTATCCAGAAAACGCTCTTTTGAGTTTTGATCAAGCTCCCACCCAATATACTCCCATTACGATAGAGGCTTTATTGCCTCAAGAATATAGTTATTCAGTGAGTTTACCTTCCTATGAAATACAGGAGCATAAAATACAAGTACTAGCAGGCCACCAGATTAAAGTTACCATTAAGTTAGCAAAACTCTTAACAGATGAACAATTAAGTATTCAGGCTGATTCTAATGTAGATATAGAAAATGATACTAATCAAGCAACTACTGGTACAGAGCTGGCAGAAAATCTAGAGGATTTAGAATTAGAAAATGATAGCTGGGGAGTAGAGGACATCGATCAAATAGATGGCAAAAAAGTGCTAATTAAAAACACTAATTTTTTCATTGACAATCAAGAGGTTTTACGAGTTAGAGAAAAACCCAGTTTAAGTGCAAGAGAATTGGGCTTTGCAAAAAGTGATTACTATTATCCATATATTGACAACCTTAGTGACGAATCTGACCTTGATCAATCTGGAAATTGGTTAAAAATTAGATTCGAAAATCAAGAAGGATGGATTAATGTTAATTTTGCCGAATTAATTGCTAATTAAATACACGTTGAGAGCTGTCTTATAAAAATTAAATCCTTATATAAAAAATATAAAACTTATGGAATAATTAAAAATATGAATAAAACATCCACTTACCGAACTATTATCTTCTTGTTTGCCATGCTAATTGGCTCCGCTTTATTTTATTTATTGCAGAATTTAGTTAATTCTGGAAAACTAGGATTTCTCGCTGGACAAACAGCCACTGTTACCGTCGTTGGCTCAGCACAAAAAACCATTACTAATCAAGTCGCTGAATTCACTGCGGGCATTGAGGTAATTGCTGAAGAAAAAGCTAAAGCTACTGACCAAGCCGCAGAAACCATGAATCAATTGTTAGCAATGATTAATGGCCTTGGTATTGATCCTCAAGATATACAAACTTCTCAAGTAAACGTTTATCAAGAAGATGAATATATTGATCAACCCCTAATGGAAACAGAATTAATGATGATTTATCCTCCAAGATCCACCCAAAAAGGTAATTGGCGAGCTGATATTAGCACTACTATTACTTTACGTTCTGAAGACGCAGAAGAGTTAAAAAATAAGAGTGAATCGCTATTAGCAATTCTCAACGAGAGTGGAGCCAACTACATCTATGGCCCTAGTTTTCGCCTTGACAATCAATCCGTCGATGAAGCTGAATTAATCAATGAAGCAGTAAGCGATGCCCGCAAGAAAGCAGAGGCTATTGCCTGGAGCAACAAACAAAGGGTAAGAAAAATTTTAGAAGTAGTTGAAGATCAAGTTGGACCACAGCCTTTTTATAGAGATCAGTTCGCAGTCACCAGCGCAGGAGATGACTGGACCAGTACTTCTTTAGAACCAGGTAGCAGTATGCTTTCTAAAACAGTCACTGTTACTTTTCAATTAAGATAAGATAGTCTTGATTGATGTTGTCTTCGCTACCAGTCCAAACGACCTGACCTAAGTTTAATAACTTAATCTCATTTAACTGCGGATATTTTTCTCGCTCCCGATTAGTAACAAGCAGATATTTAATCTGATATTCTTTGAGTAGGGCGCGGCTCTGCTTGCTTGTCGGATCAAGATAAATACTTTCAATTTCTTTTAAGCGTTGAGCGGGAACATCCCAAGAGCCGCGCCACAACCATTCATGTGCTTGCCAACCTAAAATTGTTGGCATTCCTGAAAAAGCAGACACTAAAGAATATTCTGTAAAACTTTCTCCACTTGCCTCCAAAATGTTAATCTGTCTTAGCTCTTCAACTTTAAGATAATTAACAACAGCATAAGAGCTAGGATATTTTCTGACCATCCACTGTAAACCATCTAAGCCCTGATAATTTCTAAATCCACCATAATAAGTACTAAAGGCTAGATAGGGATAAGCCCCTAAAGCAATAAGCAAAAAAATAATAGGCAAATATACAAAAAAACAAGTGCGAACAAAAACCTTAATAGCAAATAATTTTGATTTATTCCAAAACAAAACTTCACGCAGATCAATCAATCGCCAATTAAACCATTTTTTACGCCTAGCCTGTCTTATAAAAAAACTAATTGCCATTGCCAGCAAAAGAGCAATCCACATAAAACCCTGGAACATTAATTTAAACATCGTATTAGCTCTAGGATGACCAGTATAAATGTCTTGAAAATAAAAGGTCTCAGTAAAAAGTAATAAAATTAGAAAAGCAAAAAAAAGAGACATCGCAAAAAACCAAGATGTTTCTTCTTTCTTTTTTAATTGACGTCGATCAATTAATAAAAAGATAATAAAAATTAGTGTCGGCAATAAATGTGCTCCCCATAGGGCCAGTAACTGCCATAGCGGTGAGTGCTCGGTAGCTAAACGTATACCATCTGAAATTGATTCAAAAGTTAAAAACCAAGGGGCACTAATTAGACCGGCTGTTAAACCCAAACCTAATGCTGAACTCACTAGTGGCCAAAAAAAGTTAGTTTGCCAAATTAGTAATAAGATTCCCAAAACTAACAGTAGTAAACCATAAATCAAAACATCCCAGGTGTTGGTCATGACTAATACTCCAAACAAAACCCCCATTACTAAACTTAGAGCAAAAAAACGCTCTCCAAAAAGCCGCAAAACCTTCTGTCTCTTTACCTCTTCAATTAATTGGCTGAGCCACAAAAAAATAATCATCAACAAAGCAATTACTATTGGCATCGAAAAAACATGAGCATGTAGATCACTCACCACAAAACTATAAACTGGAAATTCATGAATAGTTCTGTCTATAAAACGAGTAGCATTAGGATACCAATAACCATCAAAACTACCATTACTTAATAAATACCATAAACTATGACCATTTCCAAACAAAGTTAGTAAAAAACTAGCTAAAATAGCTGTCCATACGCTTGCTCTAAAATTGTATTTTTCCTTAGCTTTAAAATCTTTTCCAGGTACTTCACCCCAATTAAAATTCGCCCTGATGTTAAAAGCTAAAGAAAAAACTCCAGAACCAAGTAGTGCCATAATGCTCGCCAAAAGCAAATTGTAAGCCCAGGCTAAATCAATCATCCAAACTTGCACTAAAATAGCGCCCATGAAGTGACCAAAACTATAATAGTTAACAGTCTCTCCAGCTAACCAGATATCTTGGACCGGTAAAGTAGGAGATTTTAGATAAGCCTGAATAAAACCTGCATCCATGAG
>CAYXJQ010000053.1:0-4374 GCA_964464985.1 uncultured Pseudomonadales bacterium
AATGCTTAATAAAGCAGCTTGGCAAATGTTTATCGATCAACAAGTTTTTGGAATTGGTTTAAATAATTTTGTTAGAGAGCTTGAAAGCTATAGCCAAAACCGAGAAGTGGTGCGTTTTGTTCAACCAGTTCATCATTTGGGTTTATTAATTCTCAGTGAGGGTGGAATCATCACTTCTGGCTTACTGCTACTTATCATTTGGAAACTAAGAACAAAGCTGTCCTGGTCAAAAATCTTACTTTTAATACCTATCGCCAGTCTCGATCACTACCTAATTACTCAAGTTGCAGGACTAACTAGTCTCATATTAATCATCTTCTTCAGTTCCCGGAATAGGCGTCGGACTTAGTTCAACAACTGCTGTTGTTGGTTCTGGGGTGGCAACTGGTTTTGAAGTTGGAGTTGGCTCTACATAATCCCAATCAATCCCTCCCACACCAATTCTGACTTTACCACTGGTTTTAGTTTCACCACTTTTAGCATAGGCTTTTGCATAAAGCTCGTGCTTGCCTGTTTTTAACTTAATTTTTCCTCTATATTCGCTACGACCCTCAATGGTTTCCAAAAGCTCACCATCCACATAAAGTTCTAGCTTTTCAATGCCGTCATCGCTACCAGCCCTAATCTCAACTTCAATCTCCTCATCTTTAAAATTTTGTTTATCATTGGGTTTTCTTAACCTAACACTAACATCTCCAAAATCACCACAATAATCATTAGGTACTCGATAACGAGAATCATCCTGTGCCTCTATCCAAGCATTTATACCAATCTGCCATCTATTCACTCCATCCTCACTGAATGGATCTTCCTCTACAGCATAAATAAACTCACGCCTATCATAATCTCCCGCAGCAATTTTTGCTTCAGTAGCCAACTTATCATTTTCTCCTTTACAAACTTCAACTAAACGATGAATGGGGTCGGGGAGAGCTGGTAGTGTTCCTTTAATTGCATAGTCAAACTTACTGGGGAAATCATCATGTTTAGGATAGCCAGAAATTGCATCAACTTCAACTCTTTCAACACTACTAGGCATTTCCCATTCTGGCGCATCATAACCAAAATTGAGCGCTCCCAAAATAATTCTTCGCCAAATAGGCGAGGCTCCAGTAATACCAGAAGCCACATAGCTCATCGAACTATTGTCATTATTACCTACCCAAGCGGCCACCAATACATCACTACTCCAACCAATAGTCCAGTTGTCTTTCATGTCATTAGTGGTTCCAGTTTTGACAGCAATTGGTCGTCCCGTATTTAACAAAGAGTTAGCGCCAAAAGCTAAAAGCCGAGCGTTATTATCAGATAAAATATCATTAATTAAAAATGCTTCTGCTTCATCAATGATTTGCTTGCCCTGAGTTTGTTTGTGTTCATAAAGCACCTTGCCCTCGCTATCTTCTACCTTCAAAATAGCTACGGACTCAATTTTTTGCCCTCCATTAGCAAAAATACTATACGCTCCGGCTAAATCTAGCATATACACTTCACCACCACCCAAAGTAAGAGCTAAGCCAAAACGTTGTAAATTAGCCTTGTTTGGTTCAAGGGTTTCCAGACCCATTTCATAAGCTAGGCTTAAAAAGTCTTCTAGACCCACTGTTGCTAAAGACTTCACTGCTGGAATATTTAAAGAACTGCCTAGAGATTGACGCAGACTCACCGGTCCACGAAATTGTCCATCATAATTGCGAGGAGTATAGGGTTTTTCTGCCTCATTTCTCGCAAAAGTAGTCGGCACGTCCATAACCATCGTGGCCGGTGTAAAGCCACGTTGAAGCATGCCTAAGTAAGTAATAGGCTTAATCGCTGATCCTGGCTGTCTAAGACCGTCTATTACCACATTAAATTGACCACCTATATCATCGTTAAAATAGTCTCTACTACCAACCATCGCTAATATTTCTCCAGTTTTAGGATTCAAGGCTAATGCCGCTCCATTGCTAATTTCATACCTAGTGACTGCTTCGACCTCCTCACTAACAACCGTTTGGGCTAATTCTTGCAACTCCCAATCTAGTGTAGTAGTCACATTTAAACCACCTCGCATCAGCAGCTCCTCACCAAACATTTCTTCAAGTTCTCTTTGCACATAAAAAACAAAGTGGGGAGCTCTAATTTCCGACATCACTCGCTCAAAACTTAAATCTTCTAATCCAGTTAAAGCTTCTTCATATTGCTCATCGGAAATATGCTTATTGTCTTTCATCGCCTTCAACACCGCTCTGGTACGCATTTTCCAATAAGGCTCGCCATCTTCATCTAAACGAGTTGAATAAGGAGAATAGACACTGGGACGTTGAGGTAAACCAGCCAAAAAAGCACTTTCCAAAATAGTTAATTCACTCATTGGTTTATTAAAATAAGCTTCAACTGCCGTCGCCACCCCCCAGAGATTACCTCCATATGGAGCCTCATTCAGGTACATTGTCAAAATCTCGTCTTTACTAAACCTGCGCTCAATCTGAATAGATAAAACCAATTCTTTAAATTTACGAATAATTGTTCGCTCATTAGTTAGTAGTGCATTTTTAACTAACTGTTGGGTGAGAGTAGAGCCACCCACCACACGACCTCTAAAAATAAAGTTATAAGGAATACGAACAATAGTTAAAAAATCAAAACCACGATGCTTATAAAAATCTCTATCTTCAATAGCTATGGTCGCATTTTTAAGTACTTCTGGGATATCTTCAATTTTACTAGGTTGACGACGCTCTTCTTGAAAGAGATCGTATAACAATTCACCTTCGCGATCATAAATTTTACTACTAAAACCTTCTCTTCTAATCACCTGACCGGGTTTTGGCAAATCTCTAGAAAACCAAGCAAACATTATTAAAAAACTAATAATGCCAAAAACCACCAAGCCGCAAAAAACCAAAGCTAAAATCCGCCAGTTTTTAATTCTTCTGAGCTTCTTTTCGCTAGGACTTAATTGTCGCCGACGAGATCGATATTTTCTTGGCATAATCGAACACAATATTTTTTCCCAAAAAATACTTAATTTAACCTTAGTTCTTCTTAATAACCATTGTAAACGTCTCCACAATGAAATTTTCTTTTTTGGATTAATTTCTCTGATGATTGCTGGCTGCTGAGGCAGTTCTTGCATGCCGTCATTCTACCAAACTTGTCATCATGCTACAATAAAACAATCTTATGTCAACTACTCTAAACACTAACCCCCAAGATATTGATAAAGTCCTTACTCGTGGCGTAGAAAACGTTTTACCAAAAAAAGAAACTTTAGCTAAAATCATGAGTGAAAGATCAATTACTCTTTATCTGGGCATCGATCCCACTGGCAATGAATTACATCTAGGACACAGTGTTCCTCTGCGCAAATTGCAAGACTTTGCTCAACTGGGACACAAAGTCATTTTACTGGTTGGCAACGGTACAGTTAAAATTGGTGATCCAACTGGTCGCGACGAAAGCCGACCAGTACTAAGTGATGAAGAAATTAATGCTAACTTTGCTAACTGGCAAAGACAAGCTAGTAAGATTTTAGATTTTTCTATCATTGAAGTTCGCTACAATGCCGATTGGCTAGATAAGTTGAGCTACAGTGAAATGTTAAAGTTAATGGCTAAAACCACCGTTCAACAACTGCTAGAAAGAGATATGTTTCAAGATCGGATGGCAAAGGGTTTGCCCATCCATGGACACGAAATCATCTATCCACTAATTCAAGGTTACGATTCGGTGGCCATGGATGTTGATTTAGAAATTGGTGGCAATGATCAAACCTTTAACATGATGATGGGCAGACACTTGCAAAACATCTATCATCAAAAGGAGAAGTGGGTCTTAACTGTTCCTTTGATTGAGGGAACTGATGGGCGCAAAATGAGCAAATCTTACAAAAATTATATTGCTCTAGAAGACGAAGCCGTGGATGTCTATGGCAAAATCATGAGTATTAGTGATGAGCTAATTGTTAAATATTTTGAAGTCTTAACTAGGATTGATTTAGCAAAAATTGAGAAAATTAAACAAGCTTTAGTTGCTGGTGATAATCCCATGCAATTTAAAAAAGAACTGGCACTGGAAATCACTAAAGATTTACATGGCCAAGAAGCTGCTCAACAAGCTAGTGAGCATTTTCAAGAAACTATTCAAAACAAAGCTATGCCTCAAAGTGAGCAATTTGCTGATTTAATTTTGGAAATTAATGAAGAAAATGGTAAAAAAACTTCAAACAATAATGTTTTTAGCAACAGCGAACTTGGCCGTCTTTTAGAACAAGGGGCCGTCAAACTTTTACCTGAACAAAAAGTCGTCAAAAATTGGCAAGAGTTGTTAACCTTAAATAACAATAGTAAATTAAAAATTGGCAAGCACCGATTTTATCAATTAAAAATTAAA
>CAYXJQ010000054.1:0-13620 GCA_964464985.1 uncultured Pseudomonadales bacterium
CTTAAAAATATGTTTAAATTTATAAAAAATCTTTTCGATGAAGAGCAAAAAAAGCTTAAAGAATATCAATTATTGGTTGATAGGATTAATGATTTTGAAGCTGATATGCAGGCGAAAAGTGATGCTGACCTGGCTAAACAAACAAAAAAATTTAAGGAAATTATTAATCAATATCGAGATCAAGTTGACGGAAGTTTAAAAGCGGACTCAAAGGCTTACGATCAAGCGATCAAAGCTAAAGAAAAAGAAGTCCTAGAAAATATATTGCCAGAAGCTTATGCCACTGTTCGTGAAGTTTCACGACGCTTAATTGGCATGCGCCATTTTGATGTGCAGTTATTGGCTGGAGTGGCCCTACATCGAGGAAATATCACAGAGCAAAAAACTGGTGAAGGTAAAACCTTAACCGTTACTTGTCCGCTTTATCTTAATGCTCTACTTGGTCATGGAGTTCATTTAGTAACCGTTAATGACTATTTATCGGAAATTGGTGTGGGTTGGATGGGACCGATTTATCATTTTCTAGGTTTGAAAACAGCAGTTATTGTTCATGATCATGCTCGTCTCTATGATCCAAGTGTAGATAGTGAGGAACGAGGTGATGAACGATTAGAGCACTTCGTCGAAATCAGTCGTCAAGATGCTTATTTAGCTGATATTACTTATGGTACTAACAATGAGTTTGGCTTTGATTATTTGCGAGATAATATGGTGCAAAACCTAAGTCAAATGGTTCAGCGTCAAGTCAATCCTCATTACTTTGCTATTGTTGATGAGGCCGATTCAATTTTAATCGATGAGGCTCGAACGCCTCTAATTATTTCTGCTCCAGATACTGAGCCGACCGATAAATATTATCAATTTGCCAAAATGGTTCGTTCTTTAACTAAGGAACAGGATTATAAACTAGATGAAAAAGCCAAAAGTGCTACCCTAACTGATTTAGGTATTAAGCGTCTAGAAACAAAGTTGGGAGTAAGTAATCTTTACGAGGAAGATTTTGACACCATTCATCACATTGAAAAAGCTTTACAAGCACAATCTCTTTATCACAAAGATAAGGAGTATATTATCAAAGACAATCAAATCATCATTGTCGATGAGCATACTGGTCGATTAATGTTTGGTAGACGCTACAGTGATGGACTACATCAGGCCATTGAGGCAAAAGAAGGAGTAGCTATTCAGCAGGAATCGAGAACACTAGCCACTATTTCTTTGCAAAATTATTTTCGTATGCATCACAAGTTGTCTGGTATGACAGGGACAGCCTTAACAGAATCTGAAGAATTTAATCAAATTTATCACACTGATGTTTTAGCTATTCCTACCAATGAACCAGTGGTTCGTGAAGATCGAGCTGATCAGATATATAAGAACACAGCTGCTAAATATTCAGCCATTGTCAGAGAGGTTGAGCGAATTCACCAAGCTGGTCAGCCAATTTTGATTGGTACTCGCTCTATTGAACATAATCAAATTATTGCTAATTTTTTACGTCGTAAAAAAATTCCTCATCAAGTTTTAAATGCTAAAAATCACGAAAAAGAAGCTTTTATTATTGCCGATGCTGGTAAAGAAGGATCAATCACCGTAGCCACCAACATTGCTGGTCGTGGTGTTGACATTGTTTTGGGTGGTGCGAAGCCGGAACTAAAAGATTATCGAAAAAGTAAATTGACCAAGAAAAAATCAAAACTACCCAGTTCTTTTAAAGATTTAGACTTACCTAGTTCTATTAATCCAGCAAATTATAAGTTAAAAGAATATGCTGAAGCTTTAAAAAATTGGCAAGAAGCTCATGAACGAGTGGTGGCAGCTGGCGGTTTAGCTATTATTGGTACTGAGCGACATGAATCACGTCGAATAGACAATCAATTGCGTGGTCGAGCAGGTCGTCAAGGAGATCCGGGTAGTTCTCAGTTTTTTGTATCACTTGATGATGAAATTATGCGTATTTTTGGTGGTGAGCAAATAGCCAAGGTGATGAATTTTTTGAAGATTGAAGAACAACAAGCTATTGAAAATAAAATGGTTAGTAAGGCTATTGAATCAGCTCAAACCAAAGTAGAATCCTTCTTTTTTGACCAACGTAAGCGTTTAGTAGATTTTGATGATGTGATGAACAAACATCGTGAAATTATTTATACAAGAAGACGTCGCTTATTGGAGGTGGCAACAGTAGCAATTAGCAAAGCTAATAGTGATGACCAATTAGCCAATCTAACGATTGATGAGAGTGGTCAAGAAACAACTCTAAAAGAACAAATTTTAGACTACGTTGGTCAAGAATTAAATTTTGCTATTAATACTCGTTTAGCTTTGGAAAATCCAGATGAAAGCGCACATGAGTTAATAGTTAAAGACTTTATTAAAATCATTCCTTTTGATGAAGCTTCTCAGCAAAGACTGACTAAAAAAATTGCCAAAGAAATGGATAGCCAGTTATTACTTGATCAATTAATGAAGGTGGTAAAGCAAAGCTATGAGTTGAGAGAAGATAAAGTTGGTGAAGCGCTCATGCGTGAGTTAGAAAAATTTGTAATTTTATCTACCATTGATGAAAAATGGATGGATCATCTAGATATGATTGAAGATTTGAGACAAGGTATTTGGTTGCGTGGAGATAAAAATACAGTCTTATCTGAATACAAGAGAGAAGCTTTTAAAATGTTCGAGGATTTAATTAGCAATATTCAAAGTACGGTGGCTGCTAGAATTTTTAGAATTCAGCCGGTAATGAGACAGCAAACCTCTATGCCTCAAAACATTCAGTTGGGTAAGGCAAATTCTCAATCTGGCAACTTAACTCAAGCAATAGCTAATAATCCCCTTGAATCAAATAAAAAAATTGGTCAAAGCACTCAAGCAAGTGGCAACACCAGTGACTTAGCAAAAATCCTAGCAAGTGGTCAAAAAAGTACAATGACTAGTAATAACAATCAAGTCCAAACACAAGTTAATCCTGCTGCTAAAGCAGAAAAGATTGGTCGCAACGATCCTTGTCCCTGTGGTTCTGGTTTAAAATATAAAAAATGTGGTTTACTTGGTAAGTGTGAAGTGAATGGTGGCCAAGTTTAGTTTTTTATGCCAGAATTACCAGAAGTAGAAACTTTAAGAAACAATCTTTCACGAGTACTTTCTGAAAAAAAGATTGAAGATATTGAATTATTGCGTCAAAAAAGTTTTCCAAATTTTACTAAGAAGAAGGGTTTGTTGATTGGTCAACAATTTGTTGAAATTAAGCGTCGGGCAAAAATTCTTGATTTGGTGCTAAGTAATCGCCAGCACTTATTAATTCATCTAAAAATGACTGGTCAGTTAATTTTTTTAGACAATCAGGGTCAGCGTTTCGGAGGTGGTCACCCAACAGCTGATTGGGTTAGTGAGCTGCCAAGTAAACATACCAGAGTGATTTTTAAACTTCTTGATCAAGAAAACAGAGCTAGTAAGCTTTTTTTTAATGACATGCGCGTGTTTGGTTGGCTAAAAGTTAAGAACCAAGAGGAGTTATCAGGAGAATTTAGCAATTATGGTCCAGACATTAATGACCCGCAATTAAAAGTTAAATATTTATTAAGAAAAGCGAAAAATAGACAAATTAGTATTAAACAATTTATTATGGATAATCAAGTTTTAGCAGGGGTGGGTAATATTTATGCCAGTGAAGCACTTTTTCGAGCCAAGATTTCTCCACTTCGCAGAGCTAGTAGTTTGAGCAAAATTGAAATGACGCGTCTTTTATTGGAAATGCGCCAAGTAATAGAATTGGCAATTGCTTTTGGTGGAACCACTTTTGACGGACATTATGTGGGAGTTGATGGTTTAGCCGGTTCTTTCCAGAATGAGTTACAAGCTTATGGTCAAGAAGATGAAGCTTGTCCAGATTGTGGTAAAAATTTTAGGATTAAAAGAATTAAGCTGGGTGGGCGTAGTAGTTTTTATTGTGAACACTGCCAACACTAAAAATTTTAAAGCAGGTTTTTTTTCTTTTTTAATAATAGCAATGCTTTTTTAAGGATACTTTGGCTATCTAGTTGATATTTTACTAAGAGTTCTTGAGCTATGCCAGATTCACCAAAAGTATTTTGAGTAGCTATAAATTCTACGGCTAAAGGTTTTTTTAATTCTTTTCCTATTACTGTCAATAAATTTTGAGCTAAATAGGCATTAAAACCACTCCCCAATTGTTCTTCGCTTAAAACAATTAAGGCTTGAGTTTTTTGACAACTTTCAAGAATGGTTTCAAGATCAAGAGGTTTAAGAGTAGATAAATTGATTAATTCAACGTTGATCCCTTGTTGATAAAGAACTAGGCAGGCTCGAATGGCTTCATGAGTTAAAATCCCAGTAGTAACTATAGTTAAATCTTTTCCCTGGGTAAGTAATTGAGCTTTGCCCAACTCAAAAGTTTTAAGTTTTTTAACTCTGTTAGGTAGTGCTTCTAATAGAAACTCTAAATTGGAAACAGCTAAGCGACTCAGCCTCAGATATCCTGGTTTGAAAGACTTGGCTAATGCAACGGTCGCCTGTTCAGCTTGTTTAGCGTCTGCTGGGGAGATAATTTGGAAGTTAGGTAAACTCATCATTAAACTTAAGTCTTCTAAAGACTGGTGTATAGCCCCATCTTCTCCAGTGACCAAGCCAGCATGAGCGCCAACAACTTTAACGTTTAAATTGGAATAAGCTATGTTTCTAATTTGGTCAAAATTTCTAGCTGGATTAAAAGAAGCAAAGCTAGTAGCAAAAGGAATTTTGCCGATCAAGCTTAAACCGGCTGCCACACCGATCATATTTTGTTCTGCTACTCCGCATTCAACATAGCTACTAGGAAAGTTATTTTTGAACTCTGTTAATTTTAAGGAATCACTTAGATCGGCTGACAAGGCTACCACTTGAGGATTATTTTGTTTAGCTTTAATCAGGCCTTGGCCAAAACCATCCCTAGTAGCTAATAACTTTTTCTCATTCATTTTAACTTTTCTTTTTTTATTCTTAGTTCATGCATGGCGCTTTCAAACTCCTTTTTATTAGGAGCTTTTCCGTGCCAGCGATAATCATTTTCCATAAAAGAGACTCCTTTGCCAGGGACACTATGAGCAATAATAACGCTAGTTTGTAGTGTGTTGTTTTTAGCTTTTTCTAATTTTTTTTGTAAGTCTAGATAATCATGAGCATCAACTTCAAAAACATGTAAACCAAAAGCAATTAATTTAAGTTTTAGATCCCCAAGCGACATTACTTCTTGGGTTTTACCAGAAATTTGAATATTGTTTCGATCAATAATGAAAGTTAAGTTTTTTAGCTGATGATGAGCGGCGAAAAGATAAGCCTCCCAAGTTTGACCTTCTTGTTGTTCACCATCGCTCAGTAAACAGAAAACATGATTATTGCGATTATCCATTTTTAAACCATAAGCAAGGCCGGCCGCCTGAGAACTGCCGTGACCCAATGAGCCAGAAGTAATTTCTACACCTGGCAGAGTTTTTTTATCAATTTTGTTATCTTTCATTAAAAAATGAGGGTGACCCTGTAGACGACTATTGATTTGTCTAAAATCTTCCAATTCAGTTCTTGGAAAATATTTTTGTTGGGCTAAAACAGCATAAAGAACTGGACAAATGTGGCCATTTGACAAGAGAAAATAATCACGCTTCTCCCAGTCGGGTCGTTTGGGATCATGTCGTAAAATACCTGTATTAAAAAGAGTGACTAATAAGTCGGTCATACCTAGACTACCAGCGGGATGTCCGCTTTGAGCCTGATAGGTCATAGCTAAAATATCTTGTCTAATCGCTAAAGCAATTTTTTGAAGTTTGGCAGGCTGAGTAACTTTCATTTTTTATTTCAGTAAGTCGTCTACTTCTTTGGCTAAATTTTTATTCCAATTTACTTGATAAGGTAGATCAATTTTTTCAGCTTTGGCTCCATTAGGAATAACGATAGTAATATTTGTGTTTCCTAAATTAGATTTTAGTAATTCCCCAAGCTTTTTTAAACTTTCTTTAGTGGTTTTTCTAGGTACAAAAATTTCTTGTTTATTGTTTTCTTCAACTTTTTTTAAAAAGTCTTTTTTTGGTAGAGATATTTTTTCAGCAATTAATTTAACTTCTCCATCTCTATTTTGTACTTTAGCCCTAACCAACACAATGCTGTCTTCGGCCAATTGACCAATCCATTTTTGATAAAGTTTGGGAAAAATTAAAAATTCAATTTTACCAGTCGTGTCTTCTAGAGTAGCAAATGCCATATTACGACCAGTTTTAGTAATAACTTCCTTGAAGCGAGTAATTACTCCACCAAAAAGGAAAATTTGATCCTGGTGTGTTTCTGGGTCTATTTCACCAATTTTCATACTGGTTCTTTTATTAAGAATTTGCATGGCGTCAGCCAGAGGGTGCTCCGTTAAATAAATACCCAGTAATTCTTTTTCGAAAGACAAAATTTCTTGCTTGGGATATTCTTCTAATTCGATAAAATTATCGGTGATTTCTGCACTTTTAGTTTCAATATTAGCGAATAGATTGTCTTGACCATCTATGTCAGAATTAAACTGATCTGCAGTTTGACGAATCTGTTCAAGATTTTCCAGCATTGAAGAACGATTAGCAAAACGGTCCATGGCGCCGACCTTCACCAAACTTTCAATAGTTTTTTTATTAACTTTTCGATTACTAGTAGTTTGTAAAAAATGAGTAAAAGAACTAAATTGTTTTTCTTTTTTTCTAACTTCCAAAATATTTTCAATAGCAGCACTACCAACATGTTTAATGGCGTTGAGTCCAAAACGAATGGCTAATCCATCCAATGATTCTGAATCCTTTTCGATAGTGAAATCTTTGTCTGAGTGATTAATATCTGGAGTCAAGATTTTAATGCCCATTTGTCGACAGTTATCTATAGTAATAGAAATTTTTTCATCACGATTCATTGAGTGTGAATTTGATTCAATGCTCATTAGGGCTGTCATGTATTCAACTGGGTAGTTGGCTTTTAACCAGGCTGTTTGATAAGCAATCATTGCATAGCTTGCTGCGTGTGATTTGTTAAATCCATAATTGGCAAATGCTTCAATGAAGCCCCAGACTCGTTCGGCAGTAGCCTTTTTATAGCCTTTGGCCACAGATTGTTTGATGAAGCGATTCTTATTTGTATCTAAAAGCTTCTTTTTCTTTTTACCAATAGCTCGACGTAGCATGTCTGCTTCACCCAAGCTATAACCAGCCATATAATTAACGATTTCTAAAATTTGCTCTTGATAGACCATGATGCCATAAGTTTCTTTCAAAAAAGGCTTAAGTGAGGGATGAGGATATTCGATGATCTTTGCGTTGTGTTTGCCTTCGATGAAACGAGGAATAAGATCCATTGGTCCGGGACGATACAGGGCAACCATAGCGGTGATGTCAGAAAACTTATTTGGTTTTAGTGTTTTAGCAATGCGTCTCATTCCACCCGATTCAAGTTGGAAAACTCCGGTGGTGTCACCACTTGAAAGCAACTTAAAAGTTTTTTCATCTTCAAGTGAAAGTTCATCTATTTTTATTTCTTGTTTTTTATATTTTTTAATCAAAACCAAGGCCTCTTGGATAATTGATAGGTTACGTAAACCCAAAAGATCAAACTTCAATAAACCAATCGCATCATCATCAATGTTACAATCAAGTGAGTACATGTCGAGCTGAGTAAGAGTTTTTCCTGATCTAGAGTCTTTTTGAATAGGAGTGTAATTCGATAATGGTTTGTCAGCGATGATGACTGCGCAAGCATGCATACCAGCTTGGCGAATAGTGCCCTCAACCTTCATGGCCAAGTCAAGTAGTTTTCTAAATCTACTTTGTTGATAATAATTGCCTAATTCAGGCACAGAATTAATGGCTTGTTTGATAGAGACGCGATGACCAGGGTCATTGGGAATAAGTTTGGCGATTTTATCCGGCTCCTCATAAGGCATGCCCAGAACTCTGCCAATGTCACGAACAGCTACTCTAGCTTCCATTCGACCAAAGGTAATGACTGCTGCTACATGATCTTCACCATATTTTTCAGCTACGTATTTTAAAACTTCATCACGCTTAATATCAGCAAAATCAATATCTATGTCGGGAGGGGTTGGTCTTTCTGGATTAAGAAAACGCTCAAAAGGTAGACCATGTTTAATTGGATCAAGAGCGGTAATATTTAAACAATAGGAAACTAAAGAACCTGCCGCACTACCTCTGCCTGGTCCAACTGCAATACCCTGTTCTTTAGCCCAGTTAACAAAATCCTGAGTAATTAAAAAATATGCTGGATAACCTTTGTCGTTAATGATTTTAATTTCATAATCTAATCGCTCTTTAATTTCTTTGGAAATTTTCTTGAATTTTTTCTCAGCTGCTTGATAGACCATTTTTTCTAAATAGCTAGCGTAAGTTTCACCCTTTGGTAATTCAAAAGTTGGGAAAATTAAATTGCCAGTAGGTATAGTCAGGTCACATTGATCAGCAATTTTTTTAGTATTACTAATCGCCTCAGGAATATCACTAAAAGCTTCAATCATTTCTTGACTGGATTTAAAATAAAAATCAGGCTGATCAATCATCTTCATTCTCTTGGTGTCGCTAATAAGTTTTCTAGTCTGTACACAAAGTAAAGCATCTTGAGCAACAGCGTCTTCTTTATTTAAATAGTGAGAGTCATTGGTAGCTACCAAAGGTAGTTTAAGTTGACGAGCAATATTAATTAGTTTCTTTGTTAGATCATAACTTTCTGGAATGTGGGGGTGTCTTTGAATTTCTAGATAAAAACGATCTTTAAAGATTTTTTTATATTTTTTAAAAATTTCTATAGCTTGTTGATCCTTATCCTCTAGCAACAAGCGACTAGTGTAACTACTCATGCAGCCACTCAGTAAGATCAAACCTTCGTTATATTTTTCTAAAAGTTCATGATCAATGCGGGCTTTATAAGAAAAACCCTCAAAATTAGCTAGGGAAATTAACTTCATTAAGTTTTGATAACCAGTAAAATCTTTAGCGAGTAGAGTTAAATGATATTGATCACTGCCCATTCTAATCTGTTTATCAAATCGAGAGTTTTTGGCTAAGTAAAGCTCAGCTCCAATAATGGCTTTGATACCGGCTTCTTTACAAGCGTTATAAAAAACAATATGGCCATGCATGTTGCCATGATCGGTGATAGCAACAGCTTCTTGCTCAAATTTTTTAGCTTTTTTAATCAGATCAGGAATTTTAGTTAGACCATCAAGTATTGAGTATTCAGTGTGGACGTGGAGATGAACAAAGTCATTTTTTTGCAGAGCCATAACTAGGTTTTAGTATATCTTATTTTGTGTTAATTTTGCTTTCTAGACTCAGGTTTAGCTTTTAAGTTGATCAATCAAAGCTTGTCTTAGCAAATTAACATCAACTTTTTTAGCAATTTTTTTCATACTTTGACCAATTAAGAAAGCTAAAACTTCTTTTTTACCTGCCTGATATTTTTTAACCGCGTCTTGATTTTCTGTTAAAACAGATTCAACAGTTTTTTCAATTAATTGATCATCAACGGCCTCGATTTTGTTGGCTTGTTGATAGCGCTCAACTATTTGTTCAGGACTATCAGTAAGCTGATAGCTAATTTTTTTATTAAGTAGATCATTAATAATCTTCACGCTTTTAATTTTTTCTTTCTGAGCCAATATTAATATCTGCTCAAAAAATTCAGCTTTAGTCTTGCTTTTTACCAAGCGCTTACTTAGGGCAAGATCCAAGTCAAATTCCTGACTTAGGCGCTGAGCATACTGATCAGGCAGTTCCACTAAACTTTGTCTGATTTCTTCAATTTCTTCTGGTTTAAATTCTAGTGGAGGTAGGTCTGGGTCTGGGAAATAACGATAATCTTGTGCTTCTTCTTTACTACGCTGACTAAAGGTTTTTCCAAGTTGGGCATTGAAACCCCTAGTTTCTTGTTGAGGAGTTTTACCCTGATCAAGTAATTTAGCTTGACGTTCCATCTCATAATTAATAGCTGCCTCCATAAATCTAAAAGAGTTAATATTTTTACACTCTACTTTGTAATTGGGTAAAAAAGTTTCTGAGTCAGTATCTTTTTTTAAAGAAATGTTGGCTTCGAGACGCATCCCTCCTTTTTCCATATCACAATCGGCGACTTCTAAATAGCGCAAAATTTGTCTTAATTTTTGGCTATACTCTTTGGCTTGTGTAGGAGTTTTAATATCTGTTTCAGTCACAATTTCTACCAGTGGCACACCAGAGCGATTAAAATCAATTAAAGTTTGACTACCTTGATGAATGAGCTTAGCTGTGTCTTCTTCTAGATGAATACGATGAATTCCCACCCTGCCCTCACTAGTATCTAGCCAACCATCATAACAAAAAGGAATATCATACTGACTGATCTGATAACCCTTTGGTAGGTCAGGATAAAAATAATTTTTACGATCAAATTTAGAAAACAAATTAATTTTACAGTTGAGAGCTAAACCAATTTTAATAGTCCATTCAATTGCTTTTTTATTAGCCAAAGGTAAAGCTCCGGGCATGCCTAAACAAACTGGACAAGTATGAATGTTAGCTTTGTCGGCACCAAAGGGATCGTTCTTGCACGCACAAAACATTTTAGATTGAGTTTTGAATTCAGCGTGAACCTCTAAACCACAAACCAACTGATAATTAGTTTTTGACATTAGCGATTTCTCCAAGTATTCCAAGTAGTATTTTTTTCAAAAGCATCAGCTACTTTGATGACCAAATCCTCTCGCCACATGGGGGAAATAAAATTAGCGCCCAAAAATAAATTGGTTTTGGGATCTCGATAATAAGGAACACTAGCGCCTGGTAAACCAGTGACCGAACTAGCTTCGAGCAACATATCTTCTAGCTCTCCAAACATTGGTGAATTAGCAGAAGCGCCAAGTTTTTTAGCAAATCCAGGAGAGGTTGGGCTAACTAGCACATCATATTTTTTGAACAATTCTTTAAAATCATTTAAATAAAGGGTACGAACTTTTTGCGCTAAATTATAGTATTGTTCGGCATATCCTTTAGATAAGGTATAAGTGCCAAGCATAATACGTCTTTTAGCTTCATCACCAAAATGTGAACGGTCTTTGCCATAGCGTACTCCGTCAAAGCGAGCCAGGTTGCTGCTGACTTCGGCACGCTGAACCACAGTATAGACACCAATTGAATAATGAGGGTCAAGGGCTTGAGCCTTTTCAACTTTAGCTCCTAGCTGACTCAAAATGGCTAGCTCTTGTGCTAATTTTTCATTAGCTTCTTCTACTCCCTTGACATCGTGATAAATGACTCCAATCTTTAGACCTTTAATATCTTTGTCCAGAAAACTAGTAAAATCGGGAGCCGCTTCTTGATTGCAAGTACTATCCTTTGAATCTGGTCCGGCAAAAGTATTGAGCACTAAACAAGCATCTTCAATTGTTTTAGCAATTACTCCTGGACTGTCGGTTGAAGAAGCCATGGCAATGACCCCAAAGCGGCTCACACGGCCATAACTGGGTTTTAAACCAACTGTGCCACACCAAGCCGAGGGCTGCCTAATGGAGCCGGCTGTTTCACTACCTATAGCGGCTAAACACAAATCCGCTGCCACTGCAGCTGCACTACCACCAGAAGATCCTCCTGGTAGATAATCGGGATTACGAGGATTAAGAGTGGGGCCAAAATCACTAGTTTCGGTAGATGAACCATGAGCCCAAGCATCTAAGTTAGTTTTACCAACAACAACTCCACCTGCTTTTTGTAAACGCTTAGTAACAGTAGATTCATATGGGGGAATAAAGTCTTCTAATATTTTTGAGGAAGCAGTGGTGCGCAAATTCTTAGTACAAAAATTATCTTTGACAGCAATTGGCAAACCTTTTAACAAACTAGATTTAGCTTGCAGGCTTTGTTCTGTTGCTTGAGTGTTTAGGGTTACATAAATATTGTAAAGTTTATTTTTATCTTCAATTGCTAAATTTAAATCTCGATATAAATGATCGAGTTCCAGTGAACCTTTGTTCAAGCCATCA
Source organism: uncultured Pseudomonadales bacterium (assembly GCA_964464985.1). Taxonomy (GTDB): domain Bacteria; phylum Patescibacteriota; class Microgenomatia; order UBA1400; family PJMF01; genus JAAZKO01. Next base: position 12,038 of record CAYXJQ010000054.1, read on the forward strand.
AGAGCTTCTTTAAGTGTTAGTTGATTAAGAGTCATTGTTTTATTTTGTCTTTATTGAATGTTAATAATCTTCGGTATTTAAAACTTGTGGTACTAAAAAAAATCCATCTTTTTGTTGAGGAGCATTAGCTAAGGCTTCTTCTTGAGTAAAACTTTGTTTTTCGTCTACCCTATCTTCTCTAGTTACATTTTTGAAACCAGTTACCTGATGGGTAGTTTCAACCTGACTGACATCAGCAGTTTTGAGCTGATCGATAACATCTAGAGTTTTTGCAAAATCTTTGGCCAGTTGCTTACTTTCAGCTTCACTAATAGGAATGTGAGCTAGTTGAGCGATATGTTTGACCTGGTTTTGACTAACTTGGTTTTTTGACACAATAAGGATTAGTTTAACAGAATTTACTTATTTTTTGAGGGGGAATTGTACTTTTTTAGCTAGCAATAGCTCTTAGTGCTGCTACTCTTTCAGCTACTGGTGGATGAGTTTGAAAAAGTTTTTTAAAGTTGGCAACACTACCCTTAGTATTTTTGAGAGGATCAGCGATATACATATGAGCGGTAGCTTTATTAGCTGCTTCTAAGGGTTCATGATCTTGACTAATTTTAATTAATGCTCTGGCTAAACCCTCAGGGTTTTTTGTCATAGCAGCAGCATTAGCATCGGCTAAAAACTCATAGCGTCTAGAAATAGCCAGTTTGATTAATTGACTAATAATTGGCGCCAAGATAGCCATAAGAATCGCTAGAAAAAAGAAAATAACATCTAGTTGACCGCGATCTCGATCATCTCTTCTTTTGCCGAACATGGAGGCACGCAAGACCCAGTCTCCCAGTAAAGCTATAAAACCAACCAAAATTGAAACAATGGACATTAACAAAATGTCATAGTTTTTGATATGACCAATTTCATGAGCTATAACGCCTTCTATTTCACTACGATTGAGTCTGGTTAACAAGCCAGTGGTGGCACAAATAACTCCATTTTTAGGATTGCGGCCAGTGGCAAAGGCATTCATAGCGCTATCGTTGATGACATAAAGTTTAGGCATCGGCAATCCTTGGCCATTAACAATGTTTTCGGTCACAGTATAAAAATCGAAATGTTCTTTACGATTAGCGGGTTTAGCTCTAGAAATAGTTAAGACAATTTTGTCAGAAAAAAAGTAACTAAAAAAACTGGTAATTCCGGAGAAAATTAAAGCCAGTCCAACCATAGAAAGCGGATAATCAAAGCCAATAGCAATAATGTAGCTAACGACAGTGACAAAGACGATAAAGCCCAACATTACTAGGAAAGAGCGACGTTTATTACTGGCTACCAATTGGTAATGAGTCATGTTTCAATTATAGCATCTACATAGCTGTATAATAATCATAAATGTGGATAAAAATTTGGCAAAAAATTATTGAGCGCTGGACCTTTCTACTTGTTCCCTATGGGCAAATTGCTTATGGTCAGAACGCTGAAGATATAGTGCTAGCAAAATTTTTAGATGAGCGTTTAAAGAATAAACAAAAGCCAGGTTTTTATATTGATATAGGCGCTCACCACCCTTTTCGTTATTCAAATACTTATTATTTTTA
>CAYXJQ010000055.1:0-3116 GCA_964464985.1 uncultured Pseudomonadales bacterium
TTAATAAATAGACCGATGATTAAAAATAGATAAGAAGCTGTGCGCAAGAAAACATCAGGTAGAATTTTTTGCCAAACAAAATTTTGCCAGCTAGTAAACCAGTTGGCATTAATAAGTGTTAAATTTGGATCAGTAAAAACAAAAGAAAGCAGAGTGTAAATAAAAAATAAAAAAATATAGCTAGCTAAGAAATAGAAAAACTTTTGCTGATTGTTATTGATTTTCATGATCGGGGTATTTGCCAGTCCAATCAGCAAGCTTAATGCGCATAATGTCTAAAAACATCAAAAAAGAGTCTTTAATGGGGTTAACGCGATTAGTAGCATAGTGCTTCCAGGCTACAGGCACTTCTCTAATTTTAAAGTTATATTTTTTAGCTAGATATAGTAATTCTACGTCAAAAGCTCCAGTAAAAGCATCGCGACGCTCTTTATTAGTAGCATAAACGTGTAGTTTGGGGAAAAGGGTGGTGGTAGCTGATTGCGAAAACAACTTAAAGCCACATTGGGTATCAAGCATGCCGGGTACAGCAAGAGTTTGCACTACTAGATTAAAAACTCTACCCATTAAATGTCGATAAAAAGGTTCTTTTTGTCTTTGAGCTCCAATTATTTCTCTGGAACCAAAAACTACTTGATAACGATCAGTGTATTTAAATAATTGTTCTATTTCTTTTAGGGGAGTTGATTGATCGAAGTCACTAAATAGTCGCCATTCTCCTTGGGCAGCCATCATTCCTGACGCCACGGTAGGCCCTTTGCCTCGATGGGGATTAATTAAAACCCTAATTCTTTCATCTTTTTTAGCGAAATTTTCTAAGGCCTGATTTGTTCCATCGGTAGAACCATCATCACTGAGAATTAACTCCCAAGTTTTTGGATATTTTTTTAAATAAGTTAAAACCTCTTCCAACACTCCTCTTTTAATATTTTTCATTTCGTTGTAAGAAGGTAAGACCACTGAGAGGTAGATTGACATATTACTCATTATTATAATTGTTTTCAGGAGCTCCTAAAACAGTAATTTCTGGACCTGGATCAAACTGATATTTTTCAATAACATTTTTATGTGGAAAGACTACTATTTCATAAAGTGGTAGGTTGAGAATTTTTTCTTCCTTTTTTTCTTCATCAATGATAAATAGTTTTTCTGCCAAGTGGTGGTCTTCAAATTCTAAAGTTGGATTGGGCATAGTAGACAAAAAGTATCGATAATTTAATCCATAAGGATCTTTTGATTCCGATAAAAGCACAATATTATATTTTTCATTTTTACCAACTCGCTCTTGAATACTTTCAGCCACTTTTTTAACATCCTCTGCTCGCCAACCCAAATCTTCCAGCCGATAAAGATCTAAATTTCTTCTTATAAAGAAAATCAAGAATATACTGGTAATTAGATAAAAAAGCCATTTAGGTTTAATTTTACTCAAGGTCCAAGCATAAAAAATATAGACCATCGGCAAGAGGTAGGCAAAATAATGAGGATAAACTTCGTGCTGATAAAGACTGAGACCAAGTAATCCCGTACCCAAATAACTAAAAAGTACTATTTCTTCGGCTTTAATTTTTTGATGATTTTTTAATAAATAAAAAATGAAAAATAAGAAAGTGATTATTAAGAAAAAATTATTGATACCAAGATCAGCAAAAGTACTGGTAAAAAGGACCTGTTTACTTTGTCTTTTGAAATCAATGGTAAAAAGTTTAATAATAGCATTGAAGCCTTCTCGTCCACTTTTTCTCTCCAAATCAAAACTTTGTTCTTTATTAAAGATGTTGCTGAGTGCTTGTAAATTTCGCCAGTTATATTTGTAATCAAAAAGCATTAAAGGAGTGAGCGAACTTAGAAAAATAAATAGAGATAGGAGGCTGTGTTTTAACAGTTTTTTAGCCCTTTTCTTTTTAAGTTTTTCTCTGAGACTTAAAATAAAAATGATTGCTGCTCCACCCAAAGTTAAGAGGGTAACATAGTGGAGTTGAACAAGGATGCTAAACATCAGGCTAACCAATAGCCAATAGCGCGAATCTTTTTTCCAAGCTAAAAAAGTGAAATACATCATTAATAGAGAGAAAAAAGGAGCTGGATTGGGATTCCAACTAAAACGAGCTAGTTCTACAGTGATGTGAGACAAGGCAAAGAAAACAGTGGCTAGAATAGCCATTTTTTGATTAAAAATCTTTTTAATAATTAGATAAATTAAAGCTACAGTTATTACCCCTAAAACAGCTACTGCATAAACTGGTCCAATCGGGTTAGGATAAGATAAAAATAGAAAAGGCAACATAAAATAATAATAAAAAGGTCCAAGATACATGTTGCCAATGCTAGTAACTGGACCGATAAAAACTAAATCTTTTTCTTTAAAAATATTGGCTACTACTAATGCATCACGTGCTTGATCAGCTTGGAAAACAAAAGTGTTTTCCAAATTATAAAAGCGCAAAAAAGTAGCTACTATTAAAATAAGTACTAAAAAAATATTAGCTGGTTTTAAATATTTTTTAACATTAATCATGAAGTTATTTTTTTAATTTTTTTATTTTTCTTCCAAATAAAAGCATTATAGGCAAAATAGTTCCAAAACATACCAATTAAAATACCAACTATCGCAAACAAAGTACCAGTGTCAAATGGATAGTTGATAACTGGTATTATGAAGATGTTTTGCAGACCAAGAGTTGCTTCTCCAATAATAGCTACTAATTGTTGAATTGCTATGGAACCGCCAGAACTGAGATTAAATTTTATAAAACTTAGTGGAATTTCTTTAAATTTTAGTTTACGATCAGCAAACGTCCAGAGGTTGCTCAAAATGAAATTGGAAACAACTGCCGTCTCAATGGCGGCAAAAAAAGCTAGTTGAAATGGAAGAAATAATCGCCATAGTTGTAAAGACAGTAATTGAACTAAGGCTCCTATTGAACCAACTACAGCAAATTTAAACACACGCATTGCCAATATTTCTTGAATTCTAACTTTCATAATGTATAACAGAGTATTTTTGATATACTCTGGTCCTATTTTACTTTTACCAATTTCCCGATCTTTAAAAGCAAATGCCACTTCGCTAATTTTAAAATTTTTCCTCAAAGCTTTGTGTAAGAAGCCGATTT
>CAYXJQ010000056.1:0-1921 GCA_964464985.1 uncultured Pseudomonadales bacterium
CAAAAGAAATAAAACACACCCATCCCTACAGCTAGATAGCGCTGGAGCATTTTGTTGGGCCAAAAACGAGAAAAAAAGAAAGCAAAGCTTAATAATGCCAGAAAAAGAATTAAATATGCGAAACGGTGTTTTTTGAGTAATTTTGGCATTAATTATGGAATAATACTTCCTCCCCGAAATAAAATTAGTAAAAAACCCACTGTTAAAAAAAACATAATGTGAGCAAAATTTTGCCCAACAATTCGCTCAAAACGTCGGTTGTTGGAGATAAATGAGTCGTAAATTAAAGTTAAAATAATTAAAGCCACTATTAGTAAGAAAAAGGTTTTAGTCAAATAAACTGGTGAAAATAATATTTTGCCACTTACTGTTCTTTCTCCCTCAACTAGACCTAGATCTTCTGCTTCTGCCAACTCAGACTCTACCACACTTATATCTAGTTTTTCCTCAGGCAACTCACTAACGGAATTATCAGCCATTGATGGCAGGGTAAATGATTCTCCTTGTGCCGTTTTTTGCACTTCAAGAGCTCCTGGAGTAGCAAACATCTGTACTACCAAAGTAGTATTAAAACCATTGAGAGTACCGTTAACTACAGCTAAGCCTATTTGAGTAAAATTGGGGTTAATGATATTTTCCTTATGAGTAGGAGAGTTCATCCAAGCTGCTACCATTTCTCCGGTAGTATCAAAATCTCTCGCTAAATTTTCTCCAGCATATTTATAAACATAACCAGCATTTTTTATGAAACTCCATGGTTGTAAACCGCTTGGTGAACTGTGCGCCCAATATTGTTCACTAAACATATGCTGGGCTTTGGCTACTGCAGCTTGATTAAGTTTTTCATTGATTTGTAAAGGGGGTAGACCAATTTTAGCTCGTTCTTCATTAGTTGATATTAATACTTGATTAACATCAATATTGGTAGCAAAACCCAAAATTTTATCAGCTAAGCTCGGAAAAAATCTGATGGCATTAAATAAAGCAAAAACTGCTAAAACTAAAAAAGAAACAATCATTAAAGACTCTGGATGAAGAAGTTGCGGACGATAACGATTCTTTTTTCCAGGAAAAAATAAATTGTTTAAATAGTTTTTAAATGTATTTTTTTTACGACGACGAGAGGAACGAGAAGATCGTCTTTTTTTAGCCTTAGGCATATAAGTCTTAAACATTATGACAAAGTTTAGCGAGTCAAGCAAGCATTGCTTAACTCGCCTAACTTTTATTGCTCGTAGTAAAAATTTAAATCAAAAGTAACAGTGTCTCCCATTGCTTCATTACCACAAGCGTCAGCACTAAAATCAAGATTAAGATTGACTGAGGTAATCTGTAAACGATTGTCTAATGGAGAAAAATTCTCTTCATCAATAAACATTGCTTCTAAAACCGGAAAACTAGTATAAGGCTGAACCTCTATTTCGTTAGTCCCATCCATATAACTAACTCTCATCATTAAACAATCAGCTAGCTCTCCTTCTCCCTCCGTGTCTGTTTCAGCCTCAGAATTAATACCCTCATCACTATCAGTTACAACCAAACCAATATACAAGTTTTCGTTAAAATCAGCCCCAGTTCCAATATCTGTTACAGCTATACTAGAGCGCTCTGGTTCCCCAGGAATAATATTAGGCATATTAAAACTCACTTGAGTGGGATCTTGACCAGCCAATTTCAAATTAACAGTGGCTGCTCCGGCAGTGTTGTCTTTAAGAGTTTCTACATCTGAGAATAAAGCTCGAGACAAATGTAGTGCTCCAAAAATTAAAGCGCTGGCCATAAAAACCCCTAGCACTAGTTTTCTAATATTTTTTCTTTTGCTCATAGAGATGCCTTTCTTTGAGCTAATTAATATTTTTGAACTTCTTAATCTTCAAAATCCAAAATAAACAAATAATTAATAAAATTAATAAAAAAGTTA
>CAYXJQ010000057.1:0-2427 GCA_964464985.1 uncultured Pseudomonadales bacterium
GGAATTTTAAAGAACAATTTCATTGTAAAAAGTTTAGAAACAAAAAAACAGCTGTTGTAAAACGCAAAAATTTGCTAAGATGGAGTATTAGCTTGTCAAAACTTTTTTTATTTCTCGGTAACCGTAATCCAAGTTCCAGTTTTTGCTTCTAGTGCTTGACTAATAGCCTCTGGTTTAGTGATTAAAACCTGTCTCCCGCCATTGCTTAAAAAATTAATGGCTGCCTCAATTTTGGGTGCCATTGAACCTTGAGCAAAATGCTTTCCCTCAGCCAAATAAGCTTGAGCTTCTTCTAAACTAAGTTTATCTAAAAATTGCTCATTTTCTTTGCCAAAATTAAGTGCCACTTTTTCTACGGCTGTGGAAATTAGAAATAAATCTGCTCCAAGTTGATTGGCTAAAAGAGCAGCCGCTAAATCTTTGTCTATGACTGCCTCTACTCCTTTTAAAGCATCTTTTTCTCTAATCACCGGGATACCTCCACCACCAACTGTAATTATAATTTGTCCAAATTTTAACAATTCTTTTACTGAGCCGAGCTCTACAATTTCCTGTGGCTTAGGAGAAGCTACTACTCGCCTCCAACCACGACCAGCATCTTCTTTAATCTCCCAGTTTTTTTCTTTAGCTTGCTGTCTAGCCATTTTCTCACTCATAAAAGTACCTATGGGCTTACTTGGGTTTTGAAAAGCTTGGTCATCTTTATCCACCAATACCTGAGTTACCAAAGTCACTACAGCTTTATCTATTTCTCTCTTGGCTAGTTCATTTTGTAAATTTTGTTGCAAAATATAACCAATTGTTCCTTGAGTACTCGCATCACAAACGTGCAGAGGTAATTGGTGAACACCTTCACTGCGATAAGCAATTTCTGATCTTTGTAGCGCAAAACCCACCTGGGGTCCATTGCCATGAACAATGACTATATCCCATCCACCTATGATCATATCTACCAAGTGAGTAATAGTTTCTTTAGCCACCTTGTATTGATCATCGATCTCTACACCGTCTTTGTCTTTAATCAGAGAATTACCACCAACAGCAACTACTGCTAATTTTTTTTCCATAGGAATTTATTCTTTGTCGTTTGCTTTAAATTCTTCCAACCAAGCACTTATCTTGTGACCATATTTTTCATTGTTAACTACAAACTTCAAATGAGCTTTAAAGTAATTTTCTGGATCACCAGTGGTCATCCATTCCCCCTCGGATTTTTGCACTAAAATTTTACCGCCATTTTGATTGAGTTGACCAATGGCATCGGCTGTCCATAGCTCTCCATCTTTACCCACATTTTGCGGTGATAAAAATTCAAAAATTTTGGGAGTTAATAAATAGCGACCGTAGGAAGCTAAATGAGTGGGCGCATTGGCTGGATCTGGTTTTTCAACGATATCTGCCAAAACATTTTCTTGACCATCACGATATTGACCATCTTTTAGAGAAACGGCCGCATATTTTGCAATTTCCTCACCTGGAGTTTCCTTCACCATAATAATAGCATCAGTATCTGGTGAACGGTGATAGGCCTCAATTAAAGTTTTGGCATCACCCGGTTTGCCAAACACCACATCGTCACTATAAAAAGCTAAGAAAGCTTCTTCTGTTTCTACATAGTTTTTGGCGCTAGCAAATGGTGAGCCATTGCCATAGGGCAAGCTAGAGTCTTGAGTAATCACTACTATTTTGGGAAAGTTTAAAACTTCTTGAACTGGCACATAACGATCATCTTTGCCTTGAGCAGCTAATTGTTTGCGAATTCGATTAACACTGTTGTTAAAATAATCTTCGTAAATTGGCTTACCTTCTGGGGTAGCCACCACAATGATTTCTTCAATTTCTGCCTCAATGCATTCGTTGATCACAAACTGCATAATTGGTCGGTTGCCCAGTGGCAGCATTGCCTTCGGCAGAGTCTTAGTAATTGGTAAATATCGACTGGCAAAACCAGCGTCAGCGATAATTGCTTTGCGTACTTTTTTTTCCGTCATAACGAAAAAGAGTATAGCATATTTGCTAGTAAAAATCCCCTTAGCACTTGACCTTCCCCCTTCAAGTTTAGTATGCTAGTTTGATGGCTAAAAAATCTCAGTCCTGTCCAGAATTTATTCAGCAAATGGATTGGCCAATTATTATTCTCGTTTTGTTTCTAGTTATTTTTCTAGGAGGCATTACTTTTAACCACTATTTTGCTCAACAACAACAGCTGCGTTGGGAAAAACTAGCAGCTCTTAGAGCAGAAGAATTGGCTCAAGCAAAAGCCACAATCATAACTGAGAAATTATTAGAACAAGCAGATCTTAATCAAGATGATCAAATAAACCAGGCTGATGTAGAAATTATGCAAGCAGCTTTTTTTAATATCGACAGTGAGAGCTTGCGAGCAGATCTTAATCAAGATGGTCGAGTTGATACTGCTGATTATGC
>CAYXJQ010000058.1:0-4616 GCA_964464985.1 uncultured Pseudomonadales bacterium
ACTAACGGGCGATGAGTATTTCTTGATGTTTGGTAAAAAGCCAAAAGGTCGTGGAGTTACAGGAAGTGTCGCACAACCAAGAAAACGAAGTGCAAAACCTCGTTCTGAAGTTTACAGTAAAAAAACTTCGAAAAGAACAACTGGCAAAAAACCAACATCAAAAACAGTTAAAACACAACCTGCAAAAGGAACAACTTCTGTTTACCAACGAAAAACAAAATTTGCAAATGAGTTAAAAGCACAAGGAGCAACCCCTTCAAAAGCAGCATATTTAGCTCAACAGGTATATGGTAAAACAGGTTCAGTTTTCCAAAAACAACCTTTTAAAAATAAACTTACAAAAGCAGCAGCAGAAAAATTAGCTAAATCAGCAAAGAATTTAGCAGATATAAAAAGTACCTTAGCTAAATTAAAGGCAAAAGCAAAAGCACCTGCAAAAGCACCTGCAAAAGCACCTGCAAAAGCACAAGCACGTTCAAAAGCAAAAGCACGTTCAAAAGCAAAAGCACCTGCAAAAGCAAAGTCACGTAATGCTTTAGTAAAACTCCCATCAAAAAAATATGATCGAACACGTAATTACATGGATTCACCACTCCATACACAAGCAATAAGAGAGATGGAAGATGCAATGCGGAAAGCGAAAAGACAAGAATATTATGAGAGCCTGACATATTACGGCACTATGCCACCAAAACAAGCAGCTAAAAAAGCTAATTTAGTTTGGGGCGAAAAGGGAGAAACTTTTAAAGGTCACAAAAAAACAGATAATAAGAGGTATACAAAAGAAGAGGCAAATAGAATGTTATATAAAAATGGAAAAGCAAAACGTAATGGACGACGTTCATTCAAGAAAAATGGTTTGGCAGCATTCCAGCCTGCTCTAAAAGCGGGTGCAATTGCAGGTGCAGGTTTCTTTGGTCATAAAATCCTTAGTAATGTAATTTCAGAGAGCATTATGAGCCAAATGTTTAGTGCGAATGAGGGTGGAACACCAAGCACTATGCAAAAGTATCAAAAACCCATTTCAGGTTTAGTAACAGCAGCAATCGGTATTCCAGTGGCAGCAATGGTTCTACCAGGACAAAAAACAGAAATTGGTGCTGGTATGGTTGCATCAGCCTTACAACAAATTGTGATGGCGATGTTTAGTGATTCACCTGATACACTTAATTATTTGAGTGGTTATCAAAATAGTCGAGCTTATCAACTACAAGGCACGCAATCAATTGGCCCAAGGTATACACCTGTAAATGCAACTGGAGAATACTTCTCAGCGAATGGGATGGGTAGTTTAGAAGCATACCGTGATGGTTCTTTAGGACAAATTTATCAAGCATCAGCAGGCTTTGAGCAAGCAGCAGCAGGCTACTCACAAGCAGCAGCCGGAATGGGTGAATACTTTGCTCAAAAAGAAGCAACCGGAGAATACTTTGCTGATTCAAATCTACAGGGTATAGGTGAGTATGAACAAGCTGGGGAGTTAACGATGGTAAATGATCATAAAAGAATTGATGATGGTATTCGTCCTGATGCAAATTTAGACCACATAATGGACCTTACAGATGCAGTAAGTGGTGTAAATGGGATGACTTTATCAGATGTCAATAATAAAAACACATGGATTCCAAGTGGACCATTCTCAGCAGGAGAGAGGAGAGTAACAGCAACTTTGGACTCTTCACAAGCAAAAGCAGGGACACTTTATTCACCAGGTGGAAATGGTATACTTTCCCAATAAAAATTAATCTAAAAGAATAAAAGTCTAATAAAGTATATATATTATTAAGGATAGGAACAAGGGCGCGTGAACCCATTAAAACGAAAATTCCTATCCTGAAAGGAAAAAAATGGCAAAATTAACAAATGTAAGAGAACGTGTTCATCAACCTTTTTACGACACCTTGGTACGTACAGGAGGCTTAGAAAGTCCACAAGTACAACCAAATTCGTCACTATTCAATCTACAATCGAAACAAGGTAATGTTAAAGCTTTAACAAACTTCGGTGGTGGTAACACTTTACCGTCAGATCAATCGCATGTTATCCTAGCTTTACGTGCTTTTAGCTGGTTCCGTGCACCAACTCAGCGTGTAGGTACAACAACACCAAGTATAAATGGTGATTTCCCAGAAGACACTACATTTTTTGATGCAGGTCAACCAGGAGCGGGCAATGGTATTGGTAACTACAATGACGTGTATCGACTGCATTGGCAGTGTCAAGAACAGTTACATTGGGATTTTGGAACAGGTCTTAAAAACTCTATCGAAAATCTACCACACAAGTTTTTCCCAGATGGACAAGGGCTTTATGCACAAATTGGTGGTGTGACTGATTTAGTACATTTTAGCAACGGTACACCTGATCATACAGCAATCTTAAAATTAGCTCGTGCTATTTTACTTCCTCCTCGACAAAATGTAGCTTGTACAGCGAACATTTATCAACTTGAAGGTGGAATTAATACGGCCGTCGTACAACAAAATGGACGAAATATGTTATCTTTAGTAGATAACTTAAACGCAGTAGATGGTGTTCAGAAATGTATCGCCTTTATGTTTGACGGTTTATTCGCAAGAGATGTGCAGTAAAAAACTTTTTTAGATAACCTCATTCGTAGCTGGGGGTCACGCTCCGTGACTCCCTTTTTTTATCTCCCACCAGAAAGTGTCAAAGTGAAAAAACTTTGTGAGAAAAAACCATGAATCAACAATTTACTAGACAATTACAAAATTTAAATGAGCGAGTAAATGCGAGTTTTGCAATGCTCAAGGAACAAAAGGCTTTGTTAGCTTCAAAAGATCAACAAATTGATCAAATGATGCAAAATTACAAGGTATTAGAAACAAGATTAAAATCAGGCGGAGGAGATGTAGGTCAAATCCCCCATTTGCAATATATAGAGCAAATACCAGGCAGACGAATACCTTTTACGTTAACGGTGAGAATTGATATAGGAAGCAATGTAAGTTCTACGCAATCGGCATCTGTAACTATATCTCAAGATGGTCCTTTTGTTGCTGTTGCAAGACGAATAGCGTTTGTCAGTGCATATAAATTTAAAGTACAAGATGCGGAAACTGGTGCTATAGCGAATTTTGTAGGTAGATCAAATGGACGTTATAGGCCATGTAGTAGCGTATCCGATTTAAATGACGCTGGAGCAGGTGTATTTAATCCTGTCACAGGTGCAGCCTTACCAGGCGCAGGAAATGCTATATATGCAAGTCCATCAAATCATTCAAGTTTTAGAACAATGAGTTTCGACGGAGACATCAGATTTGTTAGTCAAGGTTCAGCATATCCTAGACAAAATTTAGCAGAACCAAGTGCATTTTTTCAAAATAATATAAACGAAGAAGATGAATTAGCCAGTTTAGATTTTTTTGAACGTGGAGAAACATTAAACTGGGAAGTAACACCAACACATGTTAATAATCCACCATATGGTAATGTCTCTTCATTCGGTGCAGGTAATTTCCCATTTTTAGATAGTCAATATGATGTTCATGAAGGTATTGTGGATGCTCCAGGGGATAATCCACCCGACACAGACCCCGTAACTCGCTTACCCGATGGTGTTCTAATTATAGGATTTAAAGGTTATAAAATAATTCAACCTCCAGGCTCAGTAAGTAAAGCATTCGTATAAAAAGGAAACCATGAGTCGATATAATCAAACAAGAACGGGCCAAAATGTCAGTCTAGGCGGTGTTAATACGCCTAGACAAAATACAATGATGAATATCAGAAGTGACGGTTTTAACGAATTTCGGGAGGAAGATTTATCTGTTAACACCACTGAATCTATCGAAAGATTTATTAAATCAGGAGGAACATTTTTAGATGAAATATTCCCAGAAGAATTTACGGTTTTTGAAAGAACTTTTCGTAGAACTCCTGTAGAGGGTATGTACAATCCACAAGTATCAAGAAAAAGACCATTTGTTTTTGAATTAGGAGCAATAAAAGTTAATCCGAATCAGGTTTTATTTGTTTTTGATTTTATACCGAATATTTACATATTTTCTGATGTAGACCCAGGAGATTCAATTCCTGTTCAACCAGGTAGATTTGGATCACAAATTGGATGGGATTTGAAAGTTTCAGAAAAAAGAAGTGCAGACTTAGATTTTCAATTAAATCCGATACAAATAAATTTTGATAGTTATCAGGCATATTTTAGCAATAATCCAGCAGATAAAACAGTTTCAGGAAATCAAGCAAATATTGCATCTGGCTCTGCATATGCAAATGTTGCAGGCACAGGAACCGCATTATTACCTCAAAGACCTCGGAGATATGGGCCGATGTCAATTCCTTGGACTCTGTACGCAAAATCCTCCGAAACAGTACAAGCAAGTTGTGCAATATTTAGACCTTTAACAACAACTTTAGCATTTTTTGAGTTTAACATAGCAGGTATATTGTTACCTCAAGGATATGCGGACTATATAATAAAAACGATTAAACCTCCTATCCCGAAATTAAATAGAACTTTATAAAAAAAGTTGTGTAAAACAAATTAATGCGATAAACTTACTTTGAACTGTTGAACATCTAAAATAAGCTAAACCTCCACACAACAATTATTTTAGAACGGACTTTTTTCAACA
>CAYXJQ010000059.1:0-12972 GCA_964464985.1 uncultured Pseudomonadales bacterium
TCTGCCTCATCAAACTCACTATATTGAGCATGGTATCTAGCAAGTTCAAGGTAGACGTGGGGGTTTTGTGGGTCAGTTTCTAGAGCTTTATTTAGATAAAATAGCTTAGCTTTATTTTCAAAATATTCTTTTTCGTAACAAATATCACAGGTGGCTAAAGTTAAAAAAAGATTAACATCTTTTATTTCATAATTTTCTATATTTGCTTTTATTTTATCCATGCTTTCTTTAATTTCCTTTGTCCACTGTTCTTCATGACTGACGGTGTTGATTAGAGATTGGGCGAGGCCATTGTAAATAATGGTTTTTTTTGGATCATTTTTTAAAGCTTTTTCAAAACATTTCATAGCCAAATCGATATGCTGATCTCTATCTTGATTGTAGGAAGACATGTATCGGAATCCTAGTTTAACCATTGTGTCCACATTGTTGGGGTTATACTCTAGAGCTTTGTTTAAAAATTTAATAGCTAGTTTTGTTTCTGTAAAATCATTTTCACTTTGAATTGAGGCTAAATAAAGACAGTTTTCTTCACTATCACAATCAAGTTTTTCTTTAGCTTTTAATTCATTTTTTTCTTTAATGTTATTTATTAAAAATTTAATGAGTTTGTAAACTCTAGATTTAGACTTGAGACTATCAGTTTCAACACCAGCTGCGTCTTCATAAACAATGCCTTGTAGGGAGTCATTAATGCCTAGCATTGAGATCACTAAATCTGGTTCATATTTAGCCAGATTTTTTTCAAGATCATTGAGTATTCTGTCAGAGTTAATAGCAATCTCACCTTTATTTATTACCCTAATTTTTTTATTTAGAATTTTACTATTTAACAAATTCTCCAGATTAGCTGGCCAAGAATAATCCCTCATGTTTAAATCGTGCATTGGCGCAGTCGTCGATTCACCAAGAGCTAAAATAACAAATTCATCATTTCTGGAAGAATTGTTTTGTAGTTTTTGCGCTATTCTTTCTAATTTACCAAAAGCAAACAGGGCAATTTCAAAAACAATGAAGGTAAAAATTAGACCTAGAAAGATGGTAATGAGGGTTTTGAAAAATTTAATAGATGAGACGGGTTTAAACATGAGTAATGGTAAACAAAATAACTCAATTTGATATTGAGTGGTTTTATCTTTTTAAATATTTCTACTTAAATCAGCATAACATGTTTTTAAAATCTGGAAAAACAAAAACTTTTCTTCTAATTTTGCGGAGGTGACAGGATTCGAACCTGTGAAGCTGTAAAGCTCTGGTTTTCAAGACCAGTGCAATTGACCACTATGCGACACCTCCAATTGTTAAATTGTTCTCGCAATTACCATAATTGTCCCAACTCTCCAATTATACCAAGATTTTTCTCAAAAGGCTTAACTCTCCCCATTGTATAGAAAAAATGCTATACTTTTTATTGATGCCCGAACAAAGCAAAACTGCCCCAAGCACAGCTGGTTCGACTGAAGCTAGAGAAAAACAAAAAGCCTCGGAACAGTCAGTTAATTTACCAAAATCAGCAGAGCTAGAGAAGTCAAAAGTCGCACCAGGTTATTATCGACCAATTCCTGAGGAAACTTTGGTGACTTGGCAGGCGCCAGCCCGACCTTTCAAAAAAAGAAATAAACAGTTTTTTAGTACGGTTTTTATTATCGCTGTCTTAATTGCCTTGATTTTGTTTTTTGCTGGACAGGTTCTTCCTGTAGCCCTAGTAATCTCGGTAGTTTTTTTAGTTTATGTAACGGCGATGATTCCTCCTCACAATATAGCTGTTAAGCTAACCAATTATGGTTTTTACATTGATAAAGAGGCTTTTTCTTGGTACGAAATGGGTCGCTTTTGGTTTGAAAAAAAACAAGGTTTTGATACCCTACAAATTGAGTTAGGTCGTTTCCCCAATCGCTTAAGTCTGGTTTTGATAAAAGGAGAAACACCAAGCAAAGAAGATCTGGAATTAGTCTTATCTGAGGTGCTGTTAAAAGAAAAGCCCACTCCCACAACTTTTGAAAAAGTTTCTCTTTGGTTGAGTGAAAAAATTCCTTTGGAGTAAATATGTCAAAAATTTTAGCCTTTGTTCAAAGAAAAGACCATTTACTCACCATATCCTTAGCCAGTATTTTGTTTTTTGTACCAGCACTAGTTACTAAGCAAGCAATTGTTGGACCAATTGTTAATGCAAGCCTAATTTTGAGCCTTATTTTTTTAGGTCAGAGTCAGGCTTTTATTTTGGCAATGTTGCCGAGTACAGCAGCCCTGAGTAGTGGTTTGTTGCCAATACCGATAGCTCCAATGATTCCATTCATTGTTTTATCTAATATTATTTATTTAAAAACTTTTGCTTTTTTGGATAGAAAAAACGCTAATATCCTAGCGGTTTTGGGAGCAGCTTTTTTGAAAACTTTGTTTTTAACTATTATTGTTAAAACAATCATGTTTAATTTATTGTCTCCAGCTATTGCAGATAAATTAATCAACATGATGACTTGGCCTCAATTGTGGACAGCAATAGTTGGTGGCTATCTAGCGATTGCAATCAAAAAACATGTCAGAATTTAATTTGCTTCAAAAAATTACTGAGGCTCAACTTATTGGTCGTGGTGGAGCGGGTTTTCCTGTGGCTGATAAATGGCGACGAATGAAAGAACATCGGGCGGACAAAAAATATGTGGTTTGCAATGGTAGTGAAGGGGAGCCAGATGTTAAAAAAGACTGGCATATTTTACTTAATTTTCCGGATAAAGTTTTTCAAGGAATGATTTTGGCTATGGATTTTTTAGAGATCCAAGAGGGTTATTTATATCTTAACCGTGATTATTATCAGCAATTAAAAGAAAAACTAGATCCTTTATTAAAAAAATGCTTGGA
Source organism: uncultured Pseudomonadales bacterium (assembly GCA_964464985.1). Classification (GTDB taxonomy): domain Bacteria; phylum Patescibacteriota; class Microgenomatia; order UBA1400; family PJMF01; genus JAAZKO01. The sequence continues at coordinate 2,860 of CAYXJQ010000059.1, forward strand.
TTACGGTTATTTAATTAATCTTTTCTTAGAAGAACCCAGTTACATTGGAGGAGAAACAGGATCACTACTTAATAGTATAGAGGGGAAAAAGACCCAACCACGACTTAAACCACCATCACCCTCAATTACTGGTATTAATGGAGTGCCCGTGCTCTTGCAAAATGTCGAAACTTTTTATGATATTGCCCTAGTAGCTGAAGGAAAATATGAAAAGAAGCGTTTTGTGACTATTAATAAAGCTAAAAATGAAGGGGTTTTTGCTCTAGATCGAGATTTAACGGTTGCCGAGGCACTAAAAAATACTGACAACTATCCAGATTCAGCTTTTTTTGTTCAAGTTGGTGGTGGGGCCAGTGGCAATGTTTTTCATAAAGAACAAATAAAAGAGCAAGCTCTAACTGGTTGCGCTTCAATTACTCTTTATCCTTTAGAAACAGATGTTTTACAAATTTTGCGGCAATGGGCTGATTTTTATGTTCGAGAAAGTTGTGGCAAGTGTACTCCTTGTCGAGAAGGAACCTGGCAGGTTAAAAGATTGGTTGACCAAGCTTTGCTTGCAAATCAAGCTGATGAAGAGCTGTGGCAAAAGATTCTGACCATCGCTGACAATATGGAAAAGACTTCGATTTGTGGTTTAGGACAAGCTTTAATCGTCCCCCTTACAAGTTATTATCAAAATGTTTGGCAAGAAATAAAAAATGATCAAAATCAAAATCGATGGGCAAGAATACCAGGCTAAAGAAGGCGAAAGTGTTTTACAAGTCGCTATGCGTGAGGGTTTAGATATTCCTCACCTTTGCTATCACGAAGATCTGCCAATAGAGGCTAATTGTCGATTGTGTTTAGTGAGAGTTGGTGATGAAATTGAAACCTCTTGTAATTTAAAAGTGAAAGAGGGTTTGGAAGTTTTTACTAAAGATCAAGAAGTCATTGATCTGCGCCATGAAAACTTAGAGTTATTGTTAGGTGACCACGAGAAAAATTGTCCAAAATGTCAGGAAAATTTACCATGCCCGGCGAAAAAACTAATAGAAAAATATGGTGTTAGTGGCGACAAATACCCTCGTCGTCAACTAAACACAAAGGTAGAAGACCTAGGAACAGCAGCAGAATTTGATCCAGAAATATGTGTTAATTGTAATCGATGTGTAAATACTTGCTCTAAGATTGGTATTAATTATTTGGAGATTGAGGGAAAAGGCTCCCAGAGTAAACTTTCTGCTACAGCTGATCAAAAAATTGATTGTATTTATTGCGGTCAGTGCACGGTTCACTGTCCAGTTAATGCGGTTCGAGAGAAAAATCATTTAAAAAAAGTTGAGGCGGTATTGGCAGATAAAAGCAAAATCTTAATCGCTCAAATGGCACCTTCAGTACGAGCTAGTATTGGTGAGGAGTTTGGTCTGCCAGTTGGCAGTGATGTTACTGGACAAATGTATACAGCACTACGCGAGTTGGGTTTCAACTATATTTTTGATGTTAATTTTGGAGCAGATATTACTACAATGGTTGAGGCTCAAGAATTAGTGGAAAGAATTAAAGACAATGGAGTTTTACCAATGTTTACTTCTTGTTGTCCAGCTTGGGTAAAATTTGTGGAATTTTATTATCCAGACTTAATCTCTCATCTAACTAGTTCTCGTTCACCACAGATTCATTCTGGTGGAGCTTATAAAACTTGGTGGGCCAGTCAGCAAGGAATTGATCCAGAAAAAATTGTAGTAGTGTCAATAATGCCTTGTACATCTAAAAAATATGAAGCTGGCTTGGATAAATTTGATTTATCGGTAACTAAAAGTCAGGGTGAAACGATTGTGGTTAAGCCAGTTGATTTAGTTTTAACTACTAGAGAAACGGCGGCGCTACTAAAAAAACGACAAATGGATTTAAAAGAATTAGAATCGAGTCAAGCTGATAGCTTGGCTGAACACTCTGGCGCCGCCGCTATCTATGGAGCTTCTGGTGGAGTGATGGAGTCAGCTTTGCGCACTGCAGCCAAAATGTTAACCGGCCAGGACTTGCCTCGTTTGGAATTTGAAGCTGTGCGAGGCATGAATGGTTTAAAGAAGGCCCTAGTGCGTCTTGATTTACCAAGTGGTCAGGAAATTAAACTCAAGGTGGCTGTAGTCAGTACCCCTAAAAATGCCAGGATCGTGATTAATGAATTGAAAAAAGATCCTCGCGCCTATGATTATATTGAATTTATGGCTTGTCCTGGCGGTTGTATTGGTGGCGGTGGTCAGCCCTTAACCTCAACTGAAGCCATTGTTGCCGAAAGGATTAAGGCGCTTTATCAAATTGATCAAAATAAAACTATGCGTACTGCTCATGCCAATCCACTAGTGAAAGAATTTTTAGAGTATTTAGAAAAAGACGAGTTGGGTCAAAAAATGGAAAAACAAGTTTTGCATACTAGTTACGAAGTTAAAAAAAGAGGTCAATAATCAATAGTTAGATAGGCTTTGTTTGTTATAGTTTGTGCTATAATTAATTTAATTATGCAAGAAAATTCCCCCGCAACCATGTTTGAAACTAAAAACAAAACCTTTGTTTTGGTTAGTGCCATATTATTAATATCTATTGCTGTGATTATTGCTATCTTTTTTAGAAAAAACCAAGATGATCAAAAGCCAATGCAAGATACTGAGGTTCAAGAACAAGAAGATTCAATAGTTTTTGATCAAAATCAAGAAGAAGGTGGTTTGTTGTTTGCTGATTTGATGGTTAACCGCCAGGGTAGTTATATTTGTCAAATTGAAGATGACCAGGGCACTTATGTTTACTATTTTGATAATGAGCGAATAGCAATCGATGTTAAGACACCAGAATATCACATGAAGACCATTGTTGATGAAGACTTTACTTATAATTGGGATGTGGATAAAAAGCTTGGTACTAAGTTTTCCAATCAAGATGATATGCTTGAAGAAGATTTAGATCAAGAAAGTGATGTTTTTGATGAAGAATGGATGGGTGAAATGGAAGAAGAAATGTTGCCCGAAGAAGATGTTGGACCTTTTGATCCAGCCAATTTTGTTTGTCGAGTTTGGTCGGCTGATGAAGCAGTTTTTACTCCTCCAGCAGATATAGTTTTTCAAGATCTCACTGAAGTTCAAGAGCAGATGATGGAGTTTGTTCAATAACTTTAACTTTTAGAGTTCTTGGATATAATTAAGCACTTCTTGACTGTGATTTTTTGCCTTAACATTGGGCCAAACTTTCATTATTTTCCCATTTTCACTAATTAAGAAGGTGGCTCGTTGAGTACCAAAATAACTTTTCCCCATCATCTTTTTCTCACCCCAAACGCCAAAAGCCTCCATTAATTTATGATCCGGATCTGACCATAGAGGAAAATTGAGAGAAAATTTATTTTTAAATTTTTGATGACTATCCTGTGAATCTTTACTAACGCCGATAATTTGAATATCTTTGTTTGCTATTTCTTGATTAGCATCGCGAAAATTACAGGCCTCAATTGTGCAGCCTGGGGTATTATCTTTTGGATAAAAATAAAGTAAAACTTTTTTTCCTAAAAACTTCTTTAAACTGACTTCTCGACCTTTTTCGTCGACAACTTTTGTAGAAAGTGGAGCCTGATTTTTTTCTTTTAGCATCTGATTGCTATGTTATGATAGAAGCATGAACAAAGTCAAATTCTCTAAAAGTGTTAATTTAAATAAATCCCTTTTAAAGAAATTGCTCAGCAAGCAGTTTGAACCTGGTTTTCCAGTGGTAATAAAACTTCATTTTGGGGAGCCTGGTAATCCCCATGCCTTTATTGCTAAGGATATTAAGCCTTTGGTTGAAGCACTTCAAGAATTAAATTTTGAGACAGTTTTAATTGATACACCAGTTGCTTACAATTCTCCTAGAGGTAGTAAAAAAGGTTACGAAAAAGTAGCCAAAGACCGTGGTTATGCAGCTTTAAGTAAGTGCTATGTTGAGAATCAATATCAAAAACAAAAAGTTGCTGACTTGGAATTTGAGGTGGCCAAAATCTTAGCTGAAGCTAAAAATGTTTTGGTGCTAACCCACGTCAAGGGTCACGAATGTGCTGGTTTCGGCGGGGCCATAAAAAATTTAGGCATGGGTGCTCTATCACCAAAGAGTAAGGGTTTAATTCACGGTGCCAGCAAGCCGGTTCTAGATCCAGAGTTGTGTGTGGGCTGTGGAATTTGTGCCAGTGTTTGTCCAGCCAATGCTATTACTATTCAAAATAATTTAGCTAAGCCAAATCTCAATCTCTGTTATGGTTGTTCAATTTGTCAGATAGTTTGTCCCCAAAAGGCCTTGCAACCCAAAGCAAAATTTTTCGATGAAGCTCTAGCGATGGGGGCGGTAGCAGCCATTAAATTAATGCCCAAAAACACTTTTTATATTAATGTAATTAAAAATATTGCTAAGGGTTGTGATTGTGAAAGCAGAGCTATGCTAATTTTAGCTGAGGATATAGGTATTCTTTATGGAGACAACCCAGTGGCTATTGATCAGGCCAGTGTCGATCTGATTAATCAAAAAGCGGGTAAAGATGTTTTTTATCAGGCTAATAATAAAGATCCAAAATTACAGATAGATTATGCAGCTGCGCATGGCCAATTGGATAAAAACTATCAACTAGAAGAGTTAAAAGATTAATCAATTTGATAGTGTTTTTTAAATGTTTTAATGATTTTTTCTAAACCTTGTTTGTTTATTTGTTTGGTTTGCAACATTCGATAGACACTAAAAGCAAAACCCTTCACTTTTTCCAGACGATTGTCTTTTATATATTGACATAGTTCTTCAGCTGTTTCATCTGGAGGCTTAAGAGTAGAGAGAAAAATTTCTCTATAAAATTTTACAAGAGGATGGATTTTTGAGCCATCCTGTTCTATAAAATCAAAGTTGCCAATTAACTCTAATTGCTGACAGATGTTGTTAGCTTTTTCAGCTTTCATTAATGTCGGAGAGACAGGACTCGAACCTGCGACCTTACGCACCCCATGCGTACGTTCTAGCCATCTGAACTACTCTCCGCTTAGCTTGATTTTACTGCTTGTTTGCCTTTATGTAAACTTTTAGTCTTAATATTGTAAATATTATAAAAAGCGTAATTTGCACGAAACTTTAGATAGTGTTATAAGTAAAAGCAGCAATAAAAAAGGAGAATTAAATATGGCCAAAAAAACCAAAAACAAAGATGTTTCAGCAGTTAGCCACGATGCTAAAAGCGCTAGATCGCAAGCGGTAACAATTGCCATGTCACAGATCGAAAAAGAATTTGGTAAGGGTTCAATTATGAAGCTGGGTGAGTCACTCAAAGATATGCCTAAAGTGCCAACTGTCTCAACTGGTTCACTATCGCTCAATTTAGCATTGGGCATTGGAGGTTATCCAAAAGGACGAATTGTGGAAATTTATGGTCCAGAAGCATCAGGAAAAACTACTCTTTGTTTACATGCTATAGCTGAGGTGCAGAAACAAGGAGGAATAGCAGCCTTTATTGACGTAGAGCATGCTTTAGATCCAGTGCGGGCTGAAAAAATTGGAGTTAACTTGGAGGAAGTACTTATTTCTCAACCAGATTATGGCGAACAGGCCTTAGAAATTGCAGAGACACTAATTCGCTCAGGTGGAGTAGATATTATTGTTCTTGATTCAGTGGCTGCTTTGGTGCCAAAATCTGAAATAGATGGTGATATGGGTGATCATCAAATGGGTACCCAAGCAAGACTGATGTCTCAAGCAATGCGTAAATTAACTGCTGCACTTAACAAAACTAAAACCCTGATGATTTTTACTAATCAAATTCGCATGAAAATTGGTGTGATGTTTGGTAGCCCAGAAACTACCACTGGCGGCAATGCTCTCAAATTTTATGCTTCACAGCGTCTTGATATTCGTAAAATTGGCAACATTCAAGAGGGTGACGAAGTAGTAGGCACGCGTCATCGTGTTAAAGTTAAGAAAAATAAAATTGCTCCTCCTTTCAAAATTGCCGAATTTGACATGGATGAAAGTGGTATTTGTCTAACTGGAGATATTGTTGATTTAGCGGTGGAGAAAGATATTATTGAGAAAGCTGGGAGTTTTTATAAATATAAAGATGAGGTTTTAGCTCAAGGCAGAGAAGCAACCAAGGAAAAATTAAAAAATAGTTCCACGCTTCTTAAAGAAATTGAGAAAAAAATTTGGCAAGAGCTTGAGAAGAGTAATTAAAAAAAGACTGATATAAGGATATTTTTATTCTTTAATCTGTTTTGTTCTAAATTGACTTTGCACAGTGATTGACATATAATACTCCTATTAGTCGTTAATACTAACATTATTAAATAAACAAACTGGTCAGCAAGACTTTTGGATCAGATATTATTAAAGAACTTAAGAAATCGAAATTAACTTATTAAACTATGCAAAGAGAAAGACTTAAAAATTTTTTATCTTTCTTACTATTTTTCGATAATAATATTTAGGCTTTTTAAGCCATTTCCAGAAGTTCTACTAAGCTAACAAGTTTGTTTTAAAAAAGGATAATTATGTCATTTTTTAGTAACTTGTCGACGCTTTTTGCGGCAGACAATGAAAACAATAAACAGAGTCAAAAACAAAATCAGGGTAAAGATAGGAAAAAAGTTCAAGCCAAACCTGAAAAAAATAAAGAAAAATCTAGCAAGCCTAAACCTAATCAAGCTCAATCAAATCACGAACAAAAGTCGCTTGCTAAGGCTGGGACAGATGCAGAAAACATTATTCGCGATGCTCGTTCTAAGGCTCGAGAGATTATTATTGAAGCCAAGGATGAGGTTTTGGAGATGCGCTCAAAAGCAGAAAAGGAATCACGTCGTCTTGAACATGAGCTAGCCGAGCAACAACGAATTTTGCAAAATAAGTTAGATAAATTAGATTATCGTTTTGACCAAATTGAACAGAAGGAAAAAAGAATTGATCAGCTCAAGGAAGATTTGGTAAAACAAAAAGACGAAATTGATAAATCCAAAAGTCAGGTTTTAAAAAAACTAGAAGAACTTTCTGGTTATTCTAAGGAAGAAGCTAAAGAATATTTGATCGAAGGTTTAAAGAAGAAGTTAAGTCATGATTTAGCTAAATTAGTGGCTGAAAAAGAAGAGCAAGCTAGATTAGATGCAGACGATAAAGCTAGAGAAATTTTGATTGATGCGATGCGTCATGGTGCTACTGATTATGTAGCTGAGTATACAGTTTCAGTTGTTAGCATTCCCTCAGAAGATATAAAAGGGAAAATTATTGGTAAAAATGGTCGAAACATTCATGCTTTTGAACGCAAGACTGGGGTGGATATTGATCTAGACACTTCTAATACTGAGATTAAACTTTCTTCTTTTAATCCGGTTCGTCGAGAAATTGCTCGGGTAGCTATGGAGCGTTTAATTAAAGACGGCCGTATTCAGCCAACCAGAATTGAAGAAGTGGTTGATAAGGTAACTGAGGAAGTTGAGCGAATTACTTTTGACGCTGGTAAAAAACTTTGTCATGAAGTTGGTGTTTACAACATTCCCAATGGTTTAATTTCTATGTTGGGTAAATTCAAGTATCGTTTTTCTTACGGACAAAATTTAATTAAACACACCATTGAGGAAACTAAGATTGGCGCTAAACTTGCTCAAGAATTAGGCTTAGATGTTAATACGGTTAAACTAGGCTGTTTGCTTCACGACATAGGAAAGGTTTCTGAAGATCCTGATGAAAATCACGTGCAGGCTGGAATCAGAATTGCCAAGAAGTTTAACATTTCACCGGCAGCCATAGCCTGTATTGCTGAACACCATGAAGATCAGGCATTTTCTAGTCCCGAGTCAGTGGCAGTTTATATAGCTGATGCAATTTCTGGTGCTAGGCCAGGAGCTCGTTATGAAAACCATGAAGAATATATGAAGCGCATGGAATCTTTAGAAGAGATAGCTACCTCATATGACGAGGTTAAGCGAGCCTATGCAGTTCAAGCTGGTCGAGAACTAAGAGTGATTTTATTGCCAGAAAAGAGCAAGGATGATGATGTGACTCTTTTAGCCAATGACATTCGTGATCGAGTAGCTAAGGAAGTAATTGTTCCTGGTACGGTAACTGTAACTGTTATTCGAGAAATTCGTGGACAAGCTCAAACAAAATAAAGTAGAATGATAAATTATGTATAACTTCTTTTTAATTACTCAAGCAATTATTTCCATAATTTTGACAGCCTTAGTTTTGTTACAAGCTAATTCTGGAAGTACCAGTAATATTTTTGGTGGCGGTGGTGGAGAAACTTATCACACTCGCAAAGGTGTTGAAAAATTATTTTTCTATGCCACAATTGCTTTTGGAATCCTGTTTGTCGTGAATAGTTTATTGTTATTGATCTACTAAATTATGCGCAAACTTTATTGGTATATTAGTTTATATATTCGTCGTCATGGTTGGTTGTTTTTAAGTTCAGTTCTTGCCACCACAGTTTTCTTCTCTTTTTTGCTGCCTCTTTTATTAAAAAATTTGACTTTTAAAAAGCAAAACTATATCGCTGTTTTGGGACAATACAGTTTATCTAACTTACCTCCAATTATTAAACAGCAGTTAAGTGCTGGTCTTACTAGTGTGGGTTCTGATTTAAGTCCACAGCCAATGTTGGTAGAACGCTGGATTTTAGAAGATGATGACAAGCAATATCGCTTTGTTTTGAAGAAGGGAGTCTTTTGGCAAGACGGGAAAGAGTTAGTACCTGAGGACGTTTATTATAATTTTGTTGATGTGGTGATGGTGACCACTCCTAACGATGTAATTTTTAAACTACCAGAACCATTTGCTCCCTTTCCAGTGGCAGTCAGCGAGCCGATTTTACGCCTAACTAGTAAAAAGCGTTTTCTATTGCCAGACCTTACTCGCCTAATTGGTATTGGGCAATATGAAATGTTAGATTATAAAATGAAGGGTAACTATTTAGAAGAATTTCGAGTTGATGGTCCAAATGAGCGTTACGTCTACCGCTTTTATCCTACCGAGGAAGCTGCAGTTCTAGCTTTTAAAAAAGGAGAAGTAGATGTTCTATTGGATTTAGCTAGCTGTCACGAACTTTGTGATTGGACAGATTTAGAAATAATTAGAGACCTAGACTTTGACAGCTACTTAGCTTTGTTTTTTAATAACGCTGATCCTCAGTTGAGCAAAAACATAAGACAGGCTTTAGCCTATGCTTTAGAAAAAAACTATGGCGAGGCAAGGGCGATTGGTCCTTTTAATCCTAATTCTTGGGCTTATCTTGAGGGTGGAAAAGATTACCAAAAAGATTGGGAAAGAGGTATCGAGCGCTTAATTGACGAATTGCCAAGAGAGCCTTTGGATTTTGAAATTACCACTACCACTATTTTTCAAGAAGAAGCCGAAGCAATTAAAGAAGAGTTAACTACCTTTGGTCAAGAAGCCAGTCAAGCTTGTCGCGCCAGTAGCAGTGTAGAAGACAAGGAACTTTGTGATAATTTAGCCATTAATCTGCGCATTAAAATTAGTAATTTTCCAGACACTAATAACTATCAGCTATTACTAATGGGTCAGAGTATTCCGACAGACCCCGACCAATATTTTATGTGGCACAGTGCTCAACCAACCAATTTCACTCGTTATAAGAACACTAGGATTGACAGTTTACTAGAGCGAGGTCGTCAAACTGTAGATGTGGAAGAAAGAAAAAGCATCTACCAGGAGTTTCAACAATTTCTTTTAGAAGATCCTCCAGCCATATTTTTACATTACTTAGAGAGATTCTCTATCGCTCGCTAGCTTTCATTGTTTTATTAGCTTAATTGTCAAATAGTCCGACAATAATATTGGTGATGACTAACTTGCCAAGCGTTGTCCAAATAAGTAAATATTTCTGGAGCAAAATCATCATTGCGGTCTTGATTTTTGCAAGCTCAGTAAATCGGGTTTATGGCCAATCAATCAACAATTTTTTTAATCTGATAGATGGGTCATTATCTCCTGAGCTTTGGGAAGTAGTTTTAGGAGATTTGGATGATTGGCAAGTCGTAGGAGGGCGGCTGCAGGGGCAGCGGCCGCCGCCCCCCCCTGGCTCTAACTATATTTGGGCCATTACTCCCCAAAATCAGTTTTGGCCACAAAACA
>CAYXJQ010000060.1:0-9944 GCA_964464985.1 uncultured Pseudomonadales bacterium
GTTTTTCATATATATAAGACTATATTAGCACTAGTTCCCTTCCCCTTACTGAGATAAATCTAATAAACCAACTCAAGTCGCCTCACATCAGGTAGGAAAGTGTTCATTAAATCAATCAGATCAGCAATTACCTTGTGTGGATTAAAAATGCTTAGGGGAGCACACAACTCTCCTGAAGCCAATCTTTTCAAAAGTTTTAGGTGTTCTTCTTAAACAAGTTAAATTTTCTTTTTTTAAATGAATCAGGCCGATTAAACTCTATCAATGGTTTGCCAAAAAAAATATAAAATAAGATTTTCTTTACTATGTTTAAAAAAATAAATCCACCCAAAAAAACAGCTAGAAAAACACCTATAGGCTCTAACCAACTTTTATCAAGTTTGTAAAATCGAAATATATCATAATCAGGATTAGGTATTTCACTGTCTAAAACTGTCAATGTGTCTCCAATAGAAAAACCTTTTCGAAGGTAAAACTTATCGGTTTTATCTTTACAAACATCCCAGACTTTCCTTCCATTCCCTTTTTTATCCCCCCAACCATCCGAAACATGATATCTAATATCAGCATCTTCAATTCCTAAAGTTTCAAATGAATATTTTGTGCCATCTTCACACTCTACATAGCTGTTTTCAGAATCTATTACTTTTATAGGAATTTTTCTTTTTGCAACAAGCAGAGCTAAGACAAAAAGGGAAAGTAAACCAATAACATAAAGAACCCGAATTAATCTAAATAAAACTGTATTCTCGAACTTTTTTGAATCAATATTCATATAAATAATGTTATAACATAAGAAATCGTTCAATTCCATATACTGAGATAAACTTAATAAGCCAGCTCAAGTCTCCCCAAATCTGGTAAAAAAGTGTTCATTAAGTCCACTAGATCAGCAATTACCTTGTGTGGATTAAAAATGCTTAGGGGCACTTTATTCATACCTCAAAGCATTCAAGGCTGAAATATGAGTGGCCCGATATGCCGGATAAAAACCAGTACCAACTCCAATCAAAAAAGAAGATCCAATAATGGCTAAAGCTAAATTAATAGGAATATAAGTGGCTGCAATTGGATCAAAACCACTGGCTACCGCAATACTGCTTAAAACTATACTTAAAACCTGACCGAGTAAAAAGCCAAAAATTAAACCTAAAATTCCACCAAAGAAACCCATAATTACTGATTCTGCTAAAAATAACATCTTGACCTCTTTTGATTTCATACCTATCGCCTTCATCAAACCCACTTCTCTAGTTTTCTCCAATAAAGACACCGTTAAAGTGTTAAACATTCCTAGTGCCGCCACACTTAAAGCCACTAAGCCAAAGACTAATAAGCCTAGTCTCAGACTCTTGAATAAGTTATTTATTCTCTCTACTGTATCTACCACCGAATTAGTCCGAAAACCCATTCCTTCAATTTCCTGCCTGCTTGTAGCTAACTTATCCTGATCACCAATAATAATTTTTGCCTGAGAGTAATTGCTAATACCGGTACCCTTAACATCGCTAAATGGCAAATAGAAGGCTGGAGTCTTATCATCTGGCAAAACTCCAGCAATAGTCATCTCTACTTCGTCTGATTCAACTAGTGACTCAGACTGGTTAAATAATTTACCATCAAAAACTAAAGTGGCAGTAAAAGTTTCTCCCAAAGCTGAATTTTCATCAATTCCTAAGAGATTTAACATTGATTTATTAACTAAGGCTACTTTTTTTGCGTCACTTCTAAAAGGCATAACTATTTTTTCAACGCGATTAACCGTTTCAAGTTGCGATATAATTTCAACTAATTCTAAATCTTCGTCTTCGCTAAATTCTGCCAATAAACTATTAATATCTGCATCTCCGCTTTGACTAACTCCGGCTGATGCTGTTGCTGTTAAACCGCTACTGACCGTAGCCGTATCAAGCGCAAGTTCATCTTCTTCAGCTGCGACCGTACTCTCTCCCAAAACCTGACCTGGACGAGCCAAACTAAGAGGTAAATCTAATAATTCTAAATCTTCTGCTCGTATGTAGGCCGTGAGCATTTCTTGAGAATTATTGCTATCTCTCTTACTTAGAAAGTGTTGGTCACAACCTTCACCACAATCAATCCGTTCCCAAACTGGCCACTGAGCTTTTAACCAGTAACCTAACTTTCTCCCTGAAGCATTTTCAGCAACTGAACCATATTTTCCATAATACATTTCTCCAATGACCAATTCTGCCTTAATTGTTTCTGTCAAAGGTTTGCTAAATTTTGTGAATTCAAGCAAAATCAGAGAAGAAGTTTTAGGCTGACTATAAAGTTGATACCAATCGTCATGATCAACTTTTATTTCAACTTCTCCCAAACTTTGTCCCTCTACAAATACCGGTTTTGAAACCGAAATAATATTAAACCTTTCCAAGGTAACAGAATCTTTAGTGATGTATCCGGTTTTGACTGCTTGGTGAGCAGCTTCTTTTAGACTCATGTATTCACCGTCAATACAATTCAAATCTTGAGCTGAGCAAGTGGTTTTCACCCACAATGGAAAATCGTCGAGAATCCAGGTGCTAAACTGTTTGCCATTTGCATTTTGAACTAATTTTTCTTTATCGGCGGGATGAGGTTGGCCCCAAACCTCAGTAGCTCGCTGTTCTCCTGGCTGTCGCTTAGTGTAGCCAATAATCTCAGCTTGGGGCGAAGGACTTTCGTAAACTGCTTTCCAAACCAAGGGATAGATCGAATAACTTAATTGAGCACTTTCTTGACCCATGGCAACCATTTCATTGACTTCAATGCTTATACCAGCTACTTCGCCATCCTCATCTTCCTCTGCTGATTCTGCCTCTTGCTTTTCCTTTTCTAACTGCATCTTCAAAAATTCTTCAGCAGAATATTGTTCATTTTCAAAAATAGAGCCCCTGCTAGGTCGAGTAGCCGACTCAGTCAAAAAGCGAGTAGTTACACCATAAGCCACCACATCAGAAACAGAGTTTTGGTAACTCACTCTGGCTACCGAAGAAACGATTGGTAGAGCTTCTTCTACTGCTTCAATATCTAAGATTTGCTTCATCACTTGATCACTAAAAGTCAAAGAACTAGCTTGACCAATACTGAGATCGACTTGCTTCATCTCTCCTAAGTTAGTCACTCGAGAAACTACTAACCTTTCAAATCCATAACCAAGTGATAATAAAAAGATAATTGAACCAAAACCAATGGTCATACCACCAACAGTAATTGCTGTTCTGGCTTTTTTCACTTTTAAATGTTTAGTAGCCAAAAGAATAATATCTCTACCAGTCATTTCACCCTCACGAGCAATATCAATCGAATCTAAAATCTTTTTTCTTAGACTAACTTTCTTTTTTAAGAATTTTTTCAAACCGGGAATGATTGATAAAATTTTGTAAATTAAATCAACAAGACTAAAAAGTGACATCACTGCTAAAAGGAAGAAAAACTTAAGCAATACCAAGAGTTCAACTACAAAGTTTTTAAAAAATTTAGCAATCTTAGCTGGTTGAATATTAATTTTTTTCATCATTCTTTTCATCGCTCACTTGTTCTTTTTCAACCTTTTTTGAGGAATCAATATTGCCACGTTTCGAAACAGACAATTTTTTAAGTGTTTCTGAATTAGCTCTATGTTCTTGTACTATTTCCCCATCGGATATTTGGATTGAGCGTGAGGCATATTTTAAATACTCTAAGTCATGAGTAACCATCACCACAGTGTGTCCCCTTTGATTAAAGCTCTTAAAAAGTTCCATAATGTCTTCACTAGCCTTTGAATCCAAATTACCAGTTGGCTCATCAGCCACCAGCAAACTTGGTTTGGTAATCAAAGCTCTGGCTAAAGATATTCGCTGTTGCTGTCCAGCCGATAATTCTGTCGGTATTTGGTCAATAGCTTGAGTCATCTCAACAAGCGCCAACGCTTCTTCGGCTCGTTTTCGCCTTTCTTCTTGATCTACACCCTGCAAAGTTAAAGGAAAAGACACGTTCTCCATTACTGTCAAAGCTTTGATCCAGTTAGACTGCTGGTAAACGGTACCAACTTCTTTTTTACGCACTTGGGCTCGATTATCCTCTGTCATTTTATAAAGATCTTTACTGAGAAAATTAACCGTCCCCTGGGTAGGAGGCTCCAACCCTAACAAAATATTTAAAATTGTGCTTTTACCACAACCAGAGGGACCAAAAACAATAACAAAATCACCTTGCCGAACATTAAAGCTCACACCTTTAATGATTTCTATTTCGCTATCACCAATACTAAAAGTTTTACGAACATCCTTAATCTCTAAAGTGATTGGTTTGTTAGTGTTTGATGTGTTGCTTGTTTGAGTTTTCATAACTCATTCTCCATTGACTCGGGATGATAGCGAATTTCAATAATGTCTGGAAAATAGTGAACACTATCGTTATCATTATGAACACTTATATATAAACCCTCAATTGGCACATTTTCTAATAGAACCGCGTGTACATCTCCTGGCTCACTACTAGTCTGATAAGTTTTTGTTCTACGCCAATACTTGTGTTCACCAGATTTAACATAACCTAAAGACTGACTATTACTTTTCCAAAAAACTAAAGCTTGATGAGGACTAACAAAAGTCACTTCAATGTGTCTTTCTATTGATCTTATTTTGGCATTAAAAATCAACCAACCCAAAAATAAACCAATAATTAATGCAACAACCAGCATTGCTTTACAAAATTTAGAAAAACAAGTGTTTTTTTTAATTTTTTTCATTATTAGTTTCTATTCAAAAAGCCAAAAGCAAATTGTAGATTATTTAATACTAGATCTAGAGCATTTTCTGTGGCTTTAGGTGTGACCACTACTTTATCTAATGATTCACCTAGGTTACCAGCTTCATCTTTAGCAATGGCGCGCAAATGATAAATCTTTGCCGGAGTCAGGCCAGAGATAACAATTAAGTGATTGGTTTTAAGTGATCCATCCTCTTGAGTTTTTTGTGAATAGCTAGTGCCTGTACCTTCGCCATATTCAACCTGAGAGCTAGCTGGCTCATCAGTCTTAAAGGTAACAATCAATTGTGCCCTAGCTTCTTCACCTTCACCAATAATCTCTGACTCAACATTAAGATCTAAAACTTGAGGTGGTCTGGTGTCTGAAGCTGTAGTAATTAACTGTGGTTCGCTGATAGCCTCATTGCCAGCTACATCTGTTCCACGAATAATGATGGTATAAGCTCTTTGTGGTTCTAAATTGTATAGAATCATACGGTGCCGACCACTTTTCAGCGCAATATTAACCTCATCTCTAGCTAAATCCGGACGATCAGAAGGAAAATAGGTAACAATTGAACTAACCTCAGTATTGGCAGTCCAGCGCAATAAAAGCGTGGTTTGTGCTGTTCCTACTACCTGAGTTATTTCAACATCAGACACTTCTGGTCTAGGTAAGGTTTCGAATGCATGAATTTCTCCTTCATACTCTGTGCCATCGATATCCACCGCATTGATCTTAAAATAATATTTAGTACCATCTGTTAAACCATCTAGCTCTACAGTATGGACAGTTTCTGCTGTTCCAGTAGCAATTTCTTTAAGTCCACCAAAAGCTGAACTCTCACCATAATAAAGCCTAATTTTACTAGCATTTTTTGAAGTAAATTCGATCAGGGCCGAATCTAAACCAACACTTTTGGCAACCGGCTCCATGGTTGATGGTGGCGGCAAGGTGCTAAAGGTCGCTTCCTCAGACTCCCCTCGATTACCATCCTCATCTACCCAACGAGTAACATAAAAATAAGTAGTTCCTGGAGATAGATTATCCAATTCTAGAGAGTGATTAGAAACATGTTCAGAACTAGAAACCTCAGTTTCTGCATATTCACCAGAACTAGTGCCAAAAGCTACTCTTGAATCACTGGTTCTAGCAGTGGCCCAACTAACTATGGCTTTTTTTGTAGTAATATCTGTGACTGTCGGACCAGAGACTAATTCAGCCGCTGTTGTATAACGGCCGTCTGGATAGAGACTGACCGTATCAGAAAAAGCACCACAATTATTGGTGTTGTCACAAGCTTTAATTTGATAGTAGTGAGTTTTTTGAGTCAGCCTTGTATCTACAAAAGAAGTACCACCGCTGGAAGAATGGAAATCAAAATTTTCTCCATCAAAAGAGCGATATACTTGATAGTTGTCTACTCCGCTACCCGCGTCTGTTGGCTCATCCCAAGAAATGGCTAAACGCCATGAAGAAGTGCTCTTAACCGAAACATCAGCTATTTCTACATCAAGAGGAATACCCGGAGCGACAGTGTTAGCAAAAAAGGAAACTTGAGCATAGTTACTGTAATTAATATTACTTGCTTCATCCTTAGTAGCTACATACAAAATGTTCTCACCTGGTAAAGTTGCATAGGCACCAGGATTTAAATATTTTAAACTAGTGGTAGAAGTGCTAAAAGCAGTAGGTAGCGCATTAACACTATAATGATAGGATAGATTTGAAGCTGAACCCAAGAAAGTACCAGACATTGGTTCGTCCCAAGTAAAACTAAATAAGTTATTGGTGCTAGTTTCTGGTTCAACTTGTAAATTTTGAGGCGGAGCAGGTGCAGCCGAAATATCAGCATAAAAATAATTAATATTAGCATAAGCACTATAATTACCTGCCTGATCTTTAGCTCGAACATAAAAAGTATTCACTCCTACCTTATATGAGGGAATGCCTTCAACCGTCGTGCTCTCTATACACTGATCACTAGCATATTCACCCTCACTAGCTCCAGTTTTGTAACAATAAGCCACAATGTCAGCGCCAGCTGGAATCACAGCGTCCCAAGAGAAATTAAAATTATTAAAAGCAGTGTATCCAGAAGGATCAGCCGTTAAATTTTCTGGAGCGCTAGGATCTCTAGCATCATATTTATAAACAAAAGGATCCCAGATGTTTTCATTGATGTTGCCAGCTTCATCACTTGTTTTAATTAACAGATAGTAAATCTCTCCATCTTCTAGTGAGCTTGCTTCAAAATTATTATCTACCTGAAATTGACCATCTTCCGCTGGATCGGCTAACTCATCTGAACCAAAATAAACATAATAACCAGCTACTCCAGAACCAATTGCTGTATCGCTAGCTCCATAACTCTCTTCAGGTTCTGGCCACTCAAAATATGGACTAGAGTGGTTGTACCAAACATTAGAAACTAAAAGCTCTCCTTCTTCTTCCTGACTATAAATACTTAAACCCTCGTCTTGTGGATTAGAAGGAGGATCAAGATCTTGGAAATAATTAATTGTATAGTCTTCTACTCTAGGAGAAGATACACCATCACTAGACGAAAACTCGAATTTAATTTGAATATAGCGGTTGGCTTGAGAATTAATCCGATAAGAATATTGGTTATCAGCAAGCTCTTTACCCTGAGTTACTCCTGCCCAATCTGACCAAGTTTCTCCATCAACTGAGGTGCGAGTTTCAATATTTAAACTAGTGTTACTTGGTGTAGTTTGAGTAACTTCCAAGCCCGCCCAACGATAAACTCCACCCAAATCATGAGTTTGAGAAATATAAGAACCCTCCTCAACAAAGGCCGAGTCTTCAGTTTCCATTACATAGGTGTATAAAGCATCACTATAACTATTAGTTCCAGAACCAGTTAAAACAAAGATTTTGTTTTCCAAGTTACTTTCAGCAGAAGCTCCTGCATATAATTGAGCTGGAATATCAGCTAGTTGTTGCCACGAATCACCAGTTAATGAATAGCGGTAAAATTCGCTAGTATTATGAGCCCTAGCTAGATAAAAATGACCTTCATTACCATCAACTAAAAAAGCATCGTTGTAGATGGGTGATAGCATTGGCGATAAAGTAGTATTCCAAGATTCAGTGTTAGTATCATAAAAATAAAGGGGGTTGTTGGCTACGTTTTGACCCCTCATCGTATAAATAAGATCATCTCTAAATAAAAGTTTAGCTCCATAACCAAGACCAGCGGGTGCGTTAGTTAATGTTTCCCACTTTGCTCCACTTTCACCTTGTGTATCAAAACGATAAAAAGAGGTGGTATGACTACCACGATTAAGATAAATGTAGCGTTCTCCATCATAAACCATAGAAGAACCATAGCCTGTCACTAGAGGTGTAGGATCTGCCGTTTCTTCGCTCCAAACATTGCTAGTTATGTCATAAACATAAAATTTTTGATTATAGGTACCACCAGTTAAATAAATTTTGTTTTGATTGTTGTCATAAACCAAACCAGCACCATTATGCAAGCCTGCAGGAGTGTTGGCTAATTTAGTGATCGCACCTGTGGTTTGATTCCAGCGCACAAATTGATCAGCATAGTTACCTCTCGTTAAATAAAAATTATCACCATCTCCCATCACTATGTCTGCCCCATAGTTAGTGGTAAACACACTATTTGTTTCAAACACTCGACCAAATAAGCCTCTATTAGGAACCAGCCAACTATCTTTTGCAATATCATATTTATAAAAACCAGTGTTGTTTTCACCTCTAAAGGCTAATAAATAATCATCCACTAAAGTTAAACCACCACCATAATAAAAACGGTCTGGAGAAGAGCTCAGTTGAATCCATTCTTGAGCACCAACATCGTATTTAAAAAAGTGGTGAGAATAATAACCAGCCGTGTAATAAACCGCCTCAGTATTAGAGTCATATTCAAGCGCCGAGCCAAAATAAGCTAAGGTCGGCGTATCTGGCAAAACTGTCCAAGCATCAGTATTAATATCATAAACTGAAAAACCATGTCTTAAATTACCTGCAGTAGCATAAATTAGTTGGTTTTCTCGATCAATGGTTATATCAGCAGAAATATGAGCATAATCATTAATAGAGTCCGAAGGAGCACCAAACTGAACCGAACTCAATGTCTGCCATTCATCTGAAAAAGTATCATAGCGCCAGAAATTGTTGGAATTGTTACCCCTCAATACATAAATATATTGTTCACCATCAAAAACCAGAGAACCTCCATAGCTAATGGTTAAAGGTGCACTGGCAATATCAGCGTCCCAAGTATTGGCTTCAATGTCATAGCGCCAAAAATCAGTAGAGTTATTGCCACGAGCTGCATATAAATATCCCGGAGGACCCTCTACTACTCCGCCTCCAAACCTGACCGCTCCAGGAGCATCAGCGAGTGTTGACCAAGTATCCGCACTCACATCATATTCATAAAAGGTAGCATTGTTGGCACCACGAAGTACATATAGTTTTCCCTCTTCTGCTAAATATGCAGCATTTTTACCTGCATATTGAATGCTTGCCGGTGGAAAAGTCAGTCTCTCTTCCAACCAAAAACCTTCACTGTTGTTACTCAATTGTAAATAGTTGTTGTTAATATTAATCGAATCGACTTCTCCTAAAAAATCTCCCGTTTCACTAAAAGTACTTGTTAGTGCTGGAGAAATACCACGATAATCATATATAAAACCAGTTGTTGTCGAACTAGTATGACCGGCTAAATCTTGGGAAGCCACTTTCAAATAATAAGTGCCAGTTTCCAAAGTTTGATTAACTTGGAAATTAGTATTTAATTGAAAAAAGCCATCTTCCTCTGGATTAGCGTCCTCATTTTGTCCAAAATACACATAATAACCTTGAACTGCTGTTTGTTCATCTAAGGCAGCATCCCAAGTAAAATAGGGATTGGTAAATCGATAAGAACTCTCACTCGTTAAGGATTCGCCACTGATTTGACGAGAAAAACCAAGAAAATTTTCTGGTGCGGCTGGCGGTGATTGATCACCGACATAATTGAAACTAATATCTCTGACAACGGGGGTTAGTTCGTGATCGCTAGAGCTGGAAAAAGTTACTTTTAATTGTAAAAATTTATTGGCTGGTGAAGCAATATTATCATCAGTAATTTCTTCCCACTCTGACCAAACTAAACCATCATTGCTACTTCTGGATTGAAAAAGCAACGTTGTATTGCCCGGAGTTTCTTGAC
>CAYXJQ010000061.1:0-1547 GCA_964464985.1 uncultured Pseudomonadales bacterium
CCCCAGCTTTATCACAATTGAGCTGGGGATTTTGGTAGAAAGTATAAATGAATAAACCATATATAAGAAACTGTCAGGTTTGTGAGAAAGACTTTTGTACTGCTGACCCCAAAGCAAAATATCATCTTGGTTGTAAACCAGATAAAAAGAGATGTGTTTATCCGAAAGAGTTTTATAAAAAAAAGCATATTGCTTGGATAAGAGATGACCAAGTCTGCCAACTTTGTGAGTTTGATTTTAAAGATGATGGTAAGGATGTGTGTAAACACATTCATCACATTGACCAAAATACAAAAAATAACAATATCAATAATTTAGTGGTTTTATGTGCCAAGTGTCATCGCAGGGTTCACTCTGGCATACTTGAGGGTAAATTTAAATTTAAAAAAGATTTTAAGCCTAAAAAATATCCTAAGTCTCCACCAAAAGTTGAGAAGTTTTATTTTAAAGGATTGAATCTAGAAAAAAGAAAATATGTTTTTAGCAATAAATAACTGCTAAGAAAGGGGAACTGGGAAGCGAGAGATACAACTTTAGTAATGAGATGAAGGAGAAAGCCCATAAGCGAGCCGAGTTGTTTGAACCCCAAAAACAAAAAAATGTCCATCACATTGTTAGTAAGTTTACTGCTAATAAATATAATTTACCCACTCCCCTAGTTAAGAATGATAATAATGCGATTGCACTGGAAAAAGATTTTCATGATTGGATACACGGTCAGCGATTGACTAAAGCTCAATTTATCAATTTAATGAAAGATGATTGTTTTCAAAAATTGTTTGAGCTTGAAAAACAAATTGATGAGTTTGAGGTTGAGTATAAAGGCTTTGATAATGATGACTATATTTGTCTAGCAGTTGCCTATTTAGGAATAGCGCAGAAATACTTTAATGAGCAAAGAGTCTATCAGCGAAAGCCAAAAGCAAAAAGAAGAAAACGCCGACATTAGAGAGTGGCTTTTTGCGATGGTTGAAGTGGCTATGGAAAATGAGAAAAATATAAAGCGTATGTGGCAAATTTGGAAAGCAATAGAGAAAAATGAATTTAGAGAAAATTAGCGAAGCTGTTATTAAACAAAATCAGGAAATACATCTATTTAGAGATGATACTGCTTTGTCTGTTGCACAGATGATAGTTTGTGAGGCACAGGAGCTTGTAGAAGCCATTGAAACGGGCTATTTGACCGATGATGTAACAAGTGTTGCTTTAGAAGCTGCTGACACAATGTATCTACTAATCAGACTCTTTGATTTGTTAGGAATAGACGAAAAAGCGATTGAAATAAAAGTTGCCAGAAATTATGAAAAATATTCTGGTTTTAATAGTCATAGTGAAGCCAGAGAAGAGTGGAAAAAGAGGGGTGGGGATAAGGTTTGGTTTGACAAATTTATTAAAGAAGATTAAAATAACAAGCACTTGTTTTGGCGAGTGTAATAGCTTAGCGAGAACACACAAAACAACTAAAGGCCTTAATACAAACGAGGTCTTTTTTTGTGCTTGCACGACTAATTTATTTGTGCTACTTTGAAGTAACTGAACTTAAATTG
>CAYXJQ010000062.1:0-6934 GCA_964464985.1 uncultured Pseudomonadales bacterium
AGATCTCTATTCTGACCTTCAGTGCTTAATTGTTGCTACTGCCAAAACAGATGGACAATGGCTTGTGAGTAGCATTAAAGCCTTGGTAGATTTAAGTAACTAGTGGACCTGAGGGAAATCGAATCCCTGACCTCTGCAATGCGAATGCAGCGCTCTAGCCAACTGAGCTACAGGCCCGTTTTAAAAAATTAAACTCAAATAATTCAATCCAAGCAAATTATAACAAACAATTGTTTGACTAATGGGCCCAAAAAACATATAATATCCCCCTGATGCAAAAATTAATTGCTCAAACTTTAGCAACTCATCATCACTACTCGTAAGAGGGGATGTTTTGTGTTGCTTAAATGAGCAAATAATAATCAATCCCCTGAAAACGGGGATTTTTTTGTACAATAAATTATAAATAAAGGAATATTATGAAAAAAAACAATCAATTACAAACACTCAAAGGCTTTCGTGATTTTTTACCTGCGGAAGCTAGCTTAAGAGAAAAAGTGCGCTCTATCATTCAAGATAGTTTTAAGCGTTTTGCTTTTGTACCTTTTGAAACTCCTACTCTAGAGTACGCCAGTTTGTTGCTAGGCAAATACGGTGAAGAAGCAGACAAATTACTTTACACTTTCACTGATCGAGGTGGACGCCAACTTGGACTGCGCTATGATCAAACAGTACCCACAGCCAGAGTGTTAGCTAACTATCAAAATGAATTGCCTAAATATTTGCGTCGCTACCAGATTCAAACAGTTTTTCGTGCAGATAAACCACAGCGTGGTCGTTATCGAGAATTCATGCAGTGTGATGCAGATATTTTTGGTAGCCGCTCTTCTCTAGCCGATGCAGAAATTTTGGCAGTTTTTTATGATGTTTTTAAAAGTTTGGGTTTGACTGATGTTAAAATTGAATACAACGACCGACAACTTTTAATTGATAGTTTTAGTGAATTTGCTAATGATCAAATTTCAGTTTTATCTATTATTCAAAGCATTGATAAGTTGGATAAACTAACACCCGAAGAAGTTGCTAGTGAGCTGATGGCTAAGGGTCTTGATCAACAAGAAAGTAATGCAATATTTTCCAAACTAAATAATATTGATAAATCAAAAAATTTAATAGAAATTGAACAAAAAACTATAGCATTGGGAGTGCCCGAAGATGTTCTTGTTTTTAACCCAAAGATTGCTCGTGGCCTAGACTACTATACTGGCTTAATTTTTGAAGCAAAGATTGCTAAATACGGCAGTGGTAGTTTGGGGGCTGGTGGTCGTTATGATAATTTAATTAAGGAATTAGCTGACTTAAACATGCCGGCAGTTGGTTTTGGCCTAGGCTTTGATCGAATCGTTGAACTAATTAAAGAAGAAGAAAAATTAAAATCTAAACCTAGCGCTCAAGTTCTAGTTAGCATTTTTGACGATCCCATCTGTCAGAAAAGAGCTTTAGAATTAGCCAATCAATTAAGGTCAGCCAATATTAGTAGTGAAATCTATCTAGAAAAAGACAAAATTGGCAAACAATTTAAGCTAGCACAGGATAAAAACATTCCCTGGGTAGTAATTGTTGGTAGCGAAGAAATAGAAAAAAACTTTTTCAGCCTTAAAAATCTAAGTACTGGCCAACAGATAGAACTTAGTTTGAAAGAGTTAATTAAAACAATCCAAATCAAGAAGAAAAATAAATCCACTATTTAGGGTCGAATTTTTTATGCTATAATCACTGTTCGTTATGAAACAAGATATACATCCAGACTGGCATCATGATTGCGTAGTAACTTGTAGCTGTGGCAACAGTTTTGTTACTGGAGCAATGAGTAAAACTTTAAGCGTAGATATTTGTAGTGCTTGTCATCCTTTTTTTACTGGCGAAATGAGATTTGTTGATCGTCAAGGTCGTGTTGACAAATTCATCAAGAAACGAAGCACTGCTGAGGCTATTGCTAAAGCCAAAAAAAACGCTAAAAAAGCTACTCAAAAAACTAATGCTCTTGTCAAATCTTATAAACAAATCCTTCAAGAACAACAAACAGCAATCAAGAACTTAAAAAAATCGACGGTTCTTGCTGAAAAAGAAACTGCTGCCGATAAAAAAGCAACAAAAACTGATAAGCCAGCAGTAACTGACAAAAAGAGCTAGCTCTCCCCTTTTCAAACAGAACCAAAGCTCTTCTTTAAGAAGGCTATTATTGGGTATAATGGAAAATAAACAGTTATGACAAAACAACTTAATCCATATAGCGCTGCTATTGAACGTTGCAAAGATCAACTAAAAACCAATCAGGATTTATTGAGTGATCCAAATTTTGCCGATCCCAAAATGCAAGATCTTGTTCAAGAAGAAATTGATCAGTTAGAAAATGAACTAAAAACCTTAGAATCAGCTGCAATAGAGTTACAAGAAGATCAAGAGTCTCAAGAAAATGACTCTCCTCAAGAATTTAAAAAATCAAACGCGATTGTAGAAATTAGAGCTGGAGCTGGGGGTGACGAGGCTAAAATATGGGCAGGCGAACTAATGCGCATGTACCAAAAATTCTGTTTTAACCATGGTCTAAAAATTGAATTAATCGATGATCTGGTTTTTAAAATTAAAGGTAGCGCTCAACTACCAATCCTTCAATTATCAAAAGAAAACAAAACTGAAGAATTACTTGAAACTGAGAAAACAGAGCAGTTAAGCGCCTTCGATTTGCTTCGCTTCGAAGCTGGAGTACATCGAGTACAACGTGTTCCCAGTACTGAATCTCAAGGTCGTTTACACACCTCTACTGCCTCAGTAGCTGTTTTGCCAGAAATTCACGCCAAGGCTATTGAGATCAGAGACGAGGATTTAGAACTACAATTTATGAGAGCTAGTGGCGCTGGCGGTCAGTCGGTCAATAAAACTAGCTCAGCAGTTCGCCTAACTCATATTCCCAGCGGAATAGTGGTAGTCGCTAGAAGCGAACGTAAACAAGTACAAAATCGCCAAATCGCCTTAGAACTGCTTAGAGCTAAACTTTGGGAAATTGAAGAGGAAAAAAAAGCAGCAGCTCTTGGTTCTGCTCGAGAAAGCATTGGCCGCAGTATGCGAGCAGAAAAAATCAAAACCTACAATTTTCCTCAAAACCGAGTTACCGATCACCGCATTAAACAATCTTGGCATGACTTAGCTGAAGTTTTAGAAGGCAAACTTGAAACAGTTATTGCCGGATTTAGAGCTTATCTAAATCAGTAATATTTTAAAACTCCTCGGCCGCTCTCTGCAAAACCTCATCTTCTTCTGTCTCGTAATTTTGTTCCACTTCAATATCAACCGCCAAACCATCATCATTAATCCAATTACCAGCAGGAGTCAGCCAACGACCAACAGTGACATGCAAACCACCACCATTACTTAACTCTCGTCTATCTTGTACAGTCCCCTTACCAAAAGTTTGTTCACCTATTAATTTGATGCCCAAATCATCACGCAGTGCTGCTGCCACAATTTCACTAGAACTGGCACTACCCTTGTTAACTAAAACCACAGTTGGCACTTGGGCTAATCTCGCCTTGCCAGTAGTAGCAAAATCTTTTTGACTATATTTACTTTTTTGTGAAACTATTACTCCCTTTTCAATAAAGTCGCTAGCTAATTTAATAGAAACATCAAAGTAACCACCGGGGTTGTTACGCAGATCTAAAACTACACCGGCTATTTCCCGATTATTCCATTTGCCTAAAATAGATTGCACTGCTCTATCCCATTCTTCCTGAGTGCGGTCACCAAAACGGCTGAGTTTAAGATGAGCTAGAGTTTTACCCTCAAATTCACTAAATTCTAAAACAACGCTTTCTACAATAATTTCATCCCGAATAATTTCAACTTCACGGCTGTCATTATCTCCAGGCTGATAAATGGTTAAAGTGACAGGTGAACCCTTCGGACCACGAATGTTTTTTACAGCCTTATCAAGAGTCCAAGTGTTGGTTTCTTCATCTAAACCAGCTGCCTCATCCTTAACTCGCAAAATAATATCCCCAGCCTTAATGCCAGCTTTCTCAGCCGGACTACCAGACAAAGGTGCAATTACTCCCACCACGCCTTCAATATAACCAAGCTCTATACCCACTCCATAAAAACTGCCCGCCAAATCTTCACCAGCTTTTTCATTATCTTCTGGAGGTAAATAAGCTGTGTAGGGATCTTCTAAACCCCAAACCATACCAGAGATAGCTCCATCCATCATCTTGGTATAATCAATTTTACTTGAATCCAAGTAATCACGCTCAACAATCTGCCAAACCTCCCAAAAAACATCCATTGATACTGGAGCTTGTTTAGAACTCTGCATTAAACGAGCCAGATCTTCACTTCTTTGAGTTTGAGCTAATTGATCTAAAAAGCTAAATTTTAAACCAAAAGGTAAATTACCGATAGCATAACGATAACCAATAATCACTCCCAATACTAAAACTAAAAAAGTGACAGCTAAATTACTGAGTGCTTTTAATGGTGATTTTTTTTGCTTAAACATATTGTTCTCTGTATGGTGATCCAATTCTTCTAAAACTTGATAATTATTCATAGGTGTCTGGCAAACCATTGTAAAACGAAGCTAACAAAAAAGCTAGTTAAAAAACTAGCTTTTTTTCTAATTTTAATCTGGTTTTTTAAAGAGTTTGAGTAAATGGTAAAAGAGCTAAGTGACGAGCTCTCTTAATCGCTCTGGTCAATCTTTTTTGCTCTTTTGCACTTAGTCCAGTTTTGGCACGAGGTAAAATCGAACCAAAAGGGGTAATAAATTTTCGAAGTGCTTCAGGACTTTTATAAGTAAATTGTTGATTCATAAATAACTTTCATTTTAATTAATTTAAAAAGGAATATCGTCACTAACGTCCTCTACTTCTTCAGCTTCTGTTTCAGGAATTTCCTCATCTTCTATTTTCTCATCCTCAGCTTGTTTTTTATCATTGGCTTTTTTGCCTTTTTTATCAGCGTCGCTATCTTCTTCATCTTCACCAACTTCATCTTCTTCGCCAGCACTGTAGCCTCCTCGACTATTAAGCAACATCATATTGTCAATAATAATTTCGGTAATTCGGCGTTCAGCACCATCTTCTGTTTTCCAGTCACGAGTTTGAATTCTACCTTCCACATAAGTTTTGTCACCCTTGTGTAACAATTGGCCACAAATTTCTGCCAATTTACCCCAAGCAACAACATTGTGAAAATCAACTCGTTCTTGTTTTTCTCCACTATCTGAATTAGTCCAAGAGCGATTGGTAGCTAAACCAAAAGAACAAACAGCTGCCCCATTAGGTGTAAATCTTAAATTAGGATCTCTGGTGAGATTACCAATTAACATGACTTTATTAAGAGATCTTACTGACATTTTTTCCTTTCTCTGTAACAGAGTTGTTTCATTAACTTAATCTTATTATTAATATTTAATTGACAAAATCCGTAACGCTTTATTCTTTGTCTTCTTTCTTATCTTTTACTTCGCTTTTTACAGTTTTTTTATCACTAAGAATTTCATCTTCTTTTGAAACCAATAAGTGACGCATCACTTGATTGTGAAGGGTTATTTCTTTATCCAATTTTTGAATTTTACTAGGACTTAATTCGATTATGAGATGGGTAAAAATAGCCTCTCCGTGAGCTTTACCAGCGTGACGAATTTTGTAAGCTAAGAGCTTACGCTCCCAATCAGCTTCTTCAACAACCTTGCCTTTTAGTGTGCCAATTAAATCGACAATTTCTTTGCGAATTTTAGCTACATCAGCATCCAAAAGATCACCTGTTAATAGGTAAGTTAATTCATATTCTCTTTTGATTGATTCTTTAACCAACTTCATCTGTTCCATTCTAGTTCGCGAAAAAAATTGTCGGAAACAATTTTTCCCTTGGATAATTAATAAATTTAGCGAACTCTTGAAGGGTATTTTAGTATAGATTCCTTGAAATTACAAGCAAAAAAAAATTAAGTGTTCTTAAAATAATGTCTTAAAAAAAACAACTAATCAATAAAAACAACTTCAGTTGCAATTGAATGTAATATTTCATTTAACCAAGGATATTGATTAAAGTCACTTTTCTTAATGGTGGGTCGGAGGTTTAAATTTTGAGCACCCATGTCTGTATTGAGAGCCCTGACACCAATGTGAATCACTGCTTCTTCCACTTTTATTTGCCACCCACCTGAACCTAAATCTGTAGCAACAATGACATTCTGGGGAAATTTTTTTAATAATTGATTGTATACTTGTTTAACAAAATACGCATCTGGCAAGCTTTCAATAGATCTATCTTTCTTTTTTTCTAAAAATGGATAAGTTTCTACATCATCTGGGTTCTTGCTAGACCCTTTTTCTTGATTATTATTTGACATCTTTTTGATTATCCTTTGTTTGAGTTTTAACAACAACCTCTATTATATCACCGTTAAAAGTTATGCTCTCATAGGCTTGCCTGGCACGCCAAATTTGGTATTCTCCCACTCCCACATTAGATTCATTAATAGTGTCGCCTAATTTTGTGGTTTCATAAACACGTATTTTGTTAAGAGCTTCATACTTTTCTTGATCAACCGTAACTAGCAACTGATTTCCTACTAGATTAACTTCTTTAACTGCCTCACAACCACCAAAATGACGCAGCGCTTGTGAATTTTGCTCAATAGTTAGTTTGACAAGATCCCCAATCAATGTTTGATCACTCGGTGGATTTTCTATTAAAGTTTTTTCAACAATAAACTTCTTCCAGGCAACTAATAACTCTTCTGGATTATTTACAGCAGAAACTCTTTCGGCAAAAGTGCTAATAGCTTCTGCATCTGCATTTACATTAACTCCATCTTTCTTCTTATAATCAATTACTCCTTTTTCATAATCAATTGCTTGACTAACCTTAAGAAGTGCTCCATCCATGTCATCTTCAGAAACTCCCTCTAAAAACACAGTTAAATTTCCAA
>CAYXJQ010000063.1:0-19190 GCA_964464985.1 uncultured Pseudomonadales bacterium
AAAGTAGGACTTAGTGATCCGGTGGTCCCGTATGGAAGGGCCATCGCTCATCAGATAAAAGGTACTCCGGGGATAACAGAGTCATCGCGCCTAAGCGTCCCTAGCGTCGGCGCGGTTTGCTACCTCGATGTCGGCTCATCGCATCCTGGGGGTGAAGAAGCTCCCAAGGGTTTGTCTGTTCGCCAATTAAAGCGGTACGTGAGCTGGGTTCAGACCGTCGTGAGACAGGTCGGCCTCTATCCGGTGTTAGCGTTAGAAAGTTGAGGGAATTTATCTCTAGTACGAGAGGACCGAGATGAGGGAATCCCTAGTGTTCCTGTTGTTGCTGTCAAGCGCACCGCAGGGTAGCTACATTCCTCAAGGATAATCGCTGAAAGCATCTAAGCGAGAAGCCCCACCCAAGATTAACTTTCTCCATTAGACCCGTGGGAGACTACCACGTTGATAGGTTGCCGGTGTAAGTATGGAGACATATTAAGCCTAGCAATACTAAGTGTCGATTGAATAAATTACTAATTAGTCTTCGTTAATTTCGAAGACTGTTATTGGACGACAGTTGACTTCTTCACATGTTTAAGAGCATTTATGTTATATAATTAACAATTGTTCTTTAGAAAAAACCTTTTGTTCTGGTCTCTGGAGCGAGATGGTCCCAACTCTTCCCATCCCGAACAGAGTCTTGAAACGTCTCAGCGCTGACAATAGTTAGGGGTTTCCCCTTGCGAAGATAGGTCGAGGCCAGAACAAAGGGTTTTTTGTATTTATAGCTCTTTTTTGAGCTAATTTTCAGAGGAATAATAAGAAGCCAAGCAAAGTAAGTACGGCTATAGTTAAGTTGATATATCCAAGCAAAGTAATGATACTGCTAAAGCCGGTTATTAGGGTTTTTTCCATGATCTTGATTTGTTTAGCCACAACAAAAGAGTAAATTAGGTAGAAAAAAGCTCCTATAACAAAGACAATTTTAAATAAAGCTAATATTAGATCCTGATTAATAGTTGGGTTTAACATTAGCTAGTTCTCCCTTCTATTTTTTCTCTTTCTTCTTCTAAAATTAGTTCATTGAGTAACTTGGCAACTCGAGCTGGATGAGATACATGATCAAACTCGAACTCATTTTTTGTGGCTGAAGTTTGAATAAGTATTGTTCCATAATCAAAAATTGTAGCCATTATTCCAGAACTTTTTTTAGTAACATCCTGAATATTTTCAGTTTTGGCTGTAGAAATGTTTTTGTAAATCATTGATAGAAAATCAACATCAATAATTCGTTCGTCGGTAATAATGTAAACGTTAAAAAACCATAATAAAAAACATCGAAGACTTGTACCAATAAAAAGTACAACAATAAATAAATAAAAAGCGATGCGAAACTGACTTGGTAAAAAAGCCATTATTCCAGATAAGTTTAATAAATAAGGTACAATGAAAAAGCCAAAAATTAAAAGTGTAAGATTTTTTAATTGAGTAATAGGATGTTGTCGTAGAATCAAAACTATTTTTTCATTACGATCTTGTAGTTCAAAGGCAATTTTGTTTGGTTTGGTGATATAAGACTTAAGAGGATTATTATTGACCCTCTCGTGTTTCATGACTTCAGAATAATCTTCAATTTTCCTTTTTTTCATGTTTTTTTTCATTATATCAACAATTATTATACCTCCAATCTTCAGCTTTTTCCCCTAGTAATTTTTTTAAAAAGATGATAACTTTGATACAGTCTGATTTTTTCTTATTGAAAAGATAGTTAAATCAGATTTTTAATTAAGAGAAAGGTTGATATGCCAGCCAAAAAAACTAAAAAAACTCAGTCTCAGGTAAAGAGAAAAACTAATAATAAAAAGGTTGAGACTAAAAAAATTGCCCCAAAAACAAAGAAGGGCGTTAAAAAAGAAACCACGTTAAGTAAATCTAATAATAGAGCTAAAAAAGTTGCTAGTAAAAAAACGGATCAGTCTTTTAATAAAAAAATAGAACTAAGTAAAACTATAAAACCTAAAAAAATCTTGTGGCCAATTATTATATTAATAGTACTATTAATACTTTGGTTTTTAAAAGATCAACTAATTGTAGCAACTATTAACGGGAAACCTATTACTCGTTTTCAGGTGATTAAAGAATTAGAACAACAAGGAGCTAGTCAGATTTTAGAGTCTTTAATTACTAGAGAACTAGTTGACCAAGCTGTTAAAGAAGCCGGTGTTGAGGTTGATGAAGAAGCTGTGGCTGCTCAAATGGCTGAAATTGAAGAAAGCTTGACTGCTCAAGGCCAAAATTTGGACGATATATTGGCTATGCAAAACTTAACTAGAGCAGATGTTGAAAAAGATATTAGTCTCAATTTACAGGTTGATCAAATACTGGCTGACGAAATTCAGGTTAGCGAAGAGGAAGTTTTAGAATATTTTGAAACTAATAAAGAATTTTTGGGTGAAGACCTTGATTTTGAAGAAATGAGAGAACAAATTGAGGCTCAAGTAATTCAAGAAAAGAGGACTGAAGCTCAGCAGGAATGGTTGGAAACAATTCGCGAAGAAGCTAATATTCGCTATTTTAAATTTGAACCAACCAGTCTCTTTTAATTTTCTAAGATAGCTAAAAAAGCTTCTTGATTCAATTCGACTTTACCGAATTGTTTCATTCTTTTCTTGCCCCGACTTTGTTTTTTGAGTAACTTCATGCGTCGAGTGCGATCTCCTCCATAAAGTTTAGCAGTTACGTCTTTACGAAAAGCTTTAATAGTTTCTCGGGCAATAATTTTACCACCAATAGCAGCTTGAATTGGCACCTCAAACATTTGTCTAGGTACAACTTCTTTGAGTTTTTTCACTATAGCTCTAGCTTTTTTTTCAGCGTTATCTTTTATCATGATAAAGCTAAGAGCTTCAATTTTAGTTAAGTTAATTAAGATATCAATTTTGACAGCCTCGACCACCTTATAATGACTGAAACGATAGTCCATGGAAGCAAATCCAGATGTAATAGATTTAAGTTGATCATGAAAATCACTAACTAATTCAGCTAAAGGAATTTCATATTTGAGTTGATTACGATTGCCAGCTCGCATGCTATCTTTTAACTGCGCCCTTCGCTCCTGACAAAATTTCATAATAGCGGACAGATATTTTTCTGGAGAAAAAATATTTAATTGACAAATTGGTTCTTTGATTTCTTTAATTTGGCCGGCGTCTGGCAGTTCAGTTGGGCTATGAATTAAAAATTCTTCTTGATTGGTTAAAGTAATTTGATAAGTAATTGAAGGGGCAGTACTAATTAGTTCTAAATCAAACTCCCGTGATAATCTTTCTCTAACAATTTCAGCATGAAAAATGCCCAAGAAACCTACTCGCAAACCATTTCCTAGTGCAGCAGAATTAGTAGCCTGATATTGCAGAGCACTATCATGTAGGGTCAGTTTGGACATGGCTTCTTTTAATTCAGTAAAGTCTTTACTATCAATTGGATAGAGCTCCATAAAAACCATGGGCTGAGGCTCTTGGTATCCAGGTAGCGGAACTGCCTGTTTCTTTTCTTTAACAGAGGTGATGGTGTCGCCAATTTTTAATTGACTAGTTTCTTTTAACCCAGTGGCAATGTAACCCACTTCTCCAGCTGTTAGAAATTCTTTTTTGACTGGATGAGGAACAAACACTCCAATTTCAATTGGATTGAAATCGATATTGGTTGACATTAAATGCAGGGCTTCTTTATTGATTTGACCCCTAACCACCCTAATGTAAGCAATTACTCCCTGATGATTATCAAATGTAGAGGTAATGATTAGTGCTTGGGTGTTAGTTTCTTCTTCATTTGCATTTTTTTTGTGCTTATTTTCTGTTTGTTCTTGAGTAAGCTTTAGTTGTGGAGCAGGAATGCGCTTAATAATTGCTTCTAAAATTTTCTCTACGCCCAATTGGGTCTTAGCACTGACTTGTAAAATTTCTTCTTCAGTAAAATCAAAAATTTCCATCATTTCTAACAGACATTGCTCGATATTGGCTGAAGGCAAATCGATCTTATTAATAACGGGAATAATGACTAAACCAAGATCTTTAGCTTTTTGATAGTTGGCTAGCGTTTGAGCCTGTACTCCTTGACTAGCATCAACAAGTAAGACAGCTCCTTCACAGGCTGCTAGAGAGCGACTAACTTCGTAAGCAAAATCAACATGTCCTGGAGTATCAATTAAATTAAGGATATAGCCCTTATAGTTCATGCGCACTGGGGCTAATTTAATAGTGACACCCTTTTCTTGTTCTATAGGATTGGAATCCATCATGCGCTCGTGAAATTTATTATCGGAAACAGTTTTAGTTAAACGCAAAAAAACATCAGTCAGGGTAGTTTTCCCGTGATCAACATGAGCAATAATTGAGAAATTTCTAATTCTAGATAAATTTGCCATTACTTTGATTGTGGCTTAAGTTTAGCAAGTTTAGATTTGAGTCGGGCTGCTTTGTTTTTATGAATTAGGTTTTTTTTGACAGCACGATCAATTTTACTACTAGCCAGAGACAAATTCTCTGAATTAGGAGTTTTTTTAACTTGATCTATGGCCGTTTTGACTTGAGATTTCAGCTTTCGATTAATTATGTTCTTTTTTTCGCTGACCCTTAGGGCTTTTTTAGCACTTTTTAAAATTGGCATTAAGTTTTCCTTTTGAATTTAACAAGAGGTGATTATACAAGAAAAAACTTTAAGATACAAGTTATCTCAACTCTTGATAATAAAAACCCTGTTTTGTTTTTTCTTTATTTTTCTCTATAATCAAAAGGAGCTATATGATTTCTTTTAACAAAATTTTTAAGACCAATTCTCAATGGTTGGCTAGAAAACAAAATTCTATTTTATCAGCGGCTTTTATTATTACATCTGCTAACATTTTCTCTTCTTTATTAGGTTTATTGAGGGAAAGAGTTTTAATTAAACTTTTTTTTAATACGTTAGCCAGCCAACAAGCTTATGAGGCATTCCAAGTAGCTTTTCAGATTCCTGATATGCTTTTTCAGCTAATTGTTCTTGGAGCATTATCAGCAGCTTTTATTCCACTATTTACTGAATTAAAGAAAAAAAGTTCGGCAAAAGCATTTCGGTTCACTTCAATAGTAATGAACTTGGTTTTATTAATTTTCATCTTTTTTTCAGTCATTGCTTTTATTTTTGCAAAACCAATTACCATGGCTCGTACTGGTGCTGAATTTACTCCAGAACAAGTGGCAATTGCAGTAAATCTGACAAGAATTATGTTGTTTGCTCAATTGTTCTTTGCTATTTCTAATTTTTTAACTGGTATTTTACAAGCCTATCAGCGATTTATTGTTCCAGCTTTAGCGCCTTTAATCTACAACCTAGGCATCATGTTGACTTCGATATTTTTAGCCAGGTACTTTGGCATTTATGCTGCTGGTTTAGGAGTAGTGGTAGGTGCTGCTTTTCACATGCTTATCCAGCTTCCTTTAATTAAAAAGACCGGATTTTATTGGCGACCCACATTTAATTGGCGTTTTGTGGGTGTTAAAAAATTATTTAAAATGATGCCCCCACGTTTGATGACAGTGGGAGCAACTGAATTACAAAATTTGGCGATGGGTTTCTTTGCAACTACAATTGGTGATCTGAGTTTTGTAATTATTAACTTAGCACGTCGTCTAATGACCCTGCCTATTCGTTTTTTTGGAATACCGATTAGTCAAGCTTCTTTTCCGTTCTTATCAGAAGAATCTGCTGAACTTAATCGTAAAAAATTTAACAAACTTCTTTTGCAGTCACTCAATCAAATTTCTTTTTTGGCCATGCCAGCTTCAATTCTTCTATTAATTTTACGCATTCCAGCTGTGCGTTTAGTTTTTGGTACAGCTAATTTCCCTTGGCAAACTACTATTATTACTGGCAGGCTAGTGTCTATTATAGCGATTTCAATTACTGCTCAAGCAATGACTCAATTATTAATTCGAAGTTTTTATGCACTTAAAGATACTAGGTCGCCATTTATGGTTACTGCGATTACGGTTATTGTTTATTTGTTAAGCAACGTCTTAGGGATTTATGTTTTTAAGTGGGAAGTATACAGCTTAGGTATTGCAATTCTAATATCTGCTTTTATAGAACTATTTTTGATGTTACTTATTTTACAAAAGAAATTAAAGTGTTTTACTTTTAAAGACTTCTTTTTTCCTCAGTTAAAAATGCTATTAGCTAGTTTTTTTATGGCTATTTTTCTATATTTACCTTTCAAAATTTTAGATGAAGTAATTTTTGACACAAGCAGGACTATAGACCTATTAGCTCTAACCATTTCTACTAGTACCATAGCCATTTTGGTTTATTTATATTTTTCAATTTTATTTGATATTAAAGAACTTAATTATTTTAATAGTCTAATTGCTAAATTTGGTAAGTGGAAGCCTGTTTTGAAAGATTCTCAGGAAATGTTGTTAGATAGTTCTATTGAAGGTGAGCTATCTAAATAAGATCTTTTACTCTCTCCTAAATTAATCTACAATATACATAATGCCCAGATTCAAAAATAAAAAGAAAAAGCGAGGTTCTGTTTCACTTGATGTCAACTTGATGCCCAAGGATCCTTTTTTTGAGACACCAATAGGTCGTATTTTAAACTGGACTTTGTCGGTCGGTCGTTACGTAGTGATATTTACTCAGTTAGTGGTGATTCTTAGTTTTGCTACCCGTTTCGTTTTAGATCGTCAAGTGACTGATTTAAATACCACTATTAATCAAAAAAGAGTAGCAATTGAATCTTATCAAGATTTAGAAAAACGTTTTCTTTTTATCCAGAAACAAATTACTGATATTAAGCAGCTAAAACAGGAGTCAAATTTAATGGAAATTTTTCCACTGTTAAACGAAACTATTCCTGCCAATATTATTTTAGATGATCTTACCATTAGGCCTAATGAAGTTGTTTTCTCCGGCGCAGCATTATCACAAACTTCATTGAATGTTTTAGTCAATAATGTTAAGTTGTCGCCACATTTTGACAGTGTCAGTATAGGAAAAATTGAATCAAGAGGAGAGAATGCCCCAGGCTTAGCATTTGATATTAAGGCCAAGGTTGTTAAAGTAAATGAATTTATTGAAGAGTAATGTCTAAAACAAAACAGGAACAACTAGCAAAAATTTTAATTGATTTTTATCAAGATCCAGTTGCTAGAGTTTCAATAGAATTAATTTTATCTATTATAGTTGTAGTCTTTTTTGCTATTTTTGCCATTCGACCAACCCTAATTACTATGGCTGACTTAATTAAAGAAATTGCTGATAAGAAAGAATTAGACCAACAAATGGATTTAAAATTAGCTAGTTTATATACAGCTCAGGAGCAGTATGAGCGGTATCAAGCAAGTTTTTATTTATTAGATGAATCTATTCCTAGAAAGCTTGATCTAGTAAAATCATTGAAGAAATTTGAAAAAATAGCTGGAGAAGGAGAGTTGGTTATTAACCAAATTTCATTAGCAGAGGTGCCAGAATCAATTGGAGATGAATTGTTGAGCGGTAATTTTGAGAATTACCATCGGGATTTTTTACCAATAAATATAGAAGTCATAGGTGATTATATGCAAATTAGAGAATTTATTGAAAAAATAATGGATTTGCGCCAAGTAATAATAGTTGATCAGGTTGTCATAGACAGAAGAACTGAAGCAAGCAATTTATCTGCCCAATTAAAAATTAGTTTACCTTATTATTCCTTATATTCGAGCATGGATGAAAAATGAGTAAAGAAAGAATTAAGTTAAAACAAGAACTCAACCGATTACGTCGACAAAAAAATATTTTGTGGGGAGGAGTTTTGTTTTTGGTAGTGATACTATTTTGGACTAGTGTTAGCATTTTCACTTCACAAAAAAAAGTTAAAATTGATCAACAGTTAGTTGATTTAACAAAACCATTGGTTCCAAGTTTAGATGTTGAAGTTTTTTCAATGATAGTACAAAAGAGAGTGTTAAGTGATGAAGAATTAAATTATTTTCCTATTTTTGTGTATCTGACGACAGAATTTAGTCAAGAGGGAGTGCTTACTGATATTACAGGTTTGTCAAGTTCCGTTGAAGAAATTGAAGAAGAAATTAAAGAAGAAATCGATGAAGAACTTGAAGAGAATAATCAAGGTGATTTAGAAGATGAGTCTGCTATGGATGAAGTCATTAATCAAGAAGAAGAAATTGAAACAGATGATTAGTTTTTTATTTGGTTTTTCTTCGCCTTGTGATCTAAATTCAATTAATATAGAGTAAAAACAGGACATTTTATAAGTCTTATTCTTGATATGCAAGTTTTAAATCAAAATTCATCGACTAGCTCTCAAGTTGGGCTTAATTTGCCAAAACCTACCCCTCCACAATCTTTAACACCAAAAACCAATACGCCGACCAAGAAAGATCTTCCAGTTGTTGAAAAACAAGGATTACCTGCACAGAAACCAGAAGTTAAAATTCCAGATTCTGTTAAGGTAGAACCTACGCAAGATCGTAAAAATCAGCTCTCAAACAAAAACATCAAACAAAATGATCTATCAACTCAAAATAATAGCCCTAAAGTTCCGACGCCGACCGCTAAATCAGTGGGTGTAGAGTCAGTTCAGGCTGAAGAGTTGGGTAAAAAATCCAAAAAAGGCGGTGTAAAATCAGGCCAAAAGAGAATACCTACTATTTTAGGCTTATTGGTTTTGGTTGTCTCTTTAGTGGCAGGAGTTTTTTTGTTCGGTGGTGGTACTGGTTTATTTGCACCTAGGGCGACACCAGAAACTACTCCAAAAAACATTGTGCTTAGTAACGTTACAGACAAATCTTTTACAGTGACTTTTTATACTGACGAAGAAACGATTGGATTTATTAAATATGGAGCGAGTGCCAATGATATCAAAGAACAGGCGAGTGACGATAGAGACCAACTTTCTGGGATAATTAAGCCATATCGTTTACATCAAGTCACGGTGAGGGGTTTGGAGCCAAATACTAATTACTATTATTTGTTGGGTACAGATAGCAATACAACTTTCGATAGTGCCGGTAGTCCCTATGAAATCAGAACTGCAAGTAGTCAGAGTGGTGCTTCTCCCAATAACCAGACTATTTATGGAACGGTCAGTCAAGCAAATGGTCAGGCTGGAGATGGAGCGGTTGTTTTTGTTACTCTAGAAGGCGCTGGAGCACTGTCAACACTTGTAAAATCCTCTGGTAGTTGGGCCGTTTCTCTTAGTAATGCTTTTGATGTAAATCTCAACTCTTATCCAGAAGTCAATGATAGCAGCATGTTAACAATTAAAGTGCAAGGATTGGATCCTAGTTTAGTTACAAATAGAGTGGTTAGTGTAGCTAATGCTCAGCCAGTCCCAGAAATCATTATGGGTCAGGAAGCTAGTGTAGAAGAGGAAAATTTATCAGAGGCTAGAGAAGAATTGCTAGCTGATGATATTGGAGGGCTTGGTCAAGAAGGTGAATTAACTGACAATTTAGATATTGATGAATCTATACCAGTTTCTACGGAAAGCGATGATGGTTTATCGGATGAAAATTTTAGCCTAGATGAAGCTGAACGAATTTTAGATCTAAATGAAATTGAAGAGGCTAGTAGTGCGACTGATACTGTAATTAATACTTCCCAGCCAATTATTCGAGCTACTTTACCTCCCAATACAACTGTAGAAATTGTAATAAATTCAGAAACAACTATAGAAACTATCGTTGAAACAGATAGTGAAGGAAATTTAATAGTCGATCTAGCTAGTTTGGGAGGTGAGTTGGAACCAGGTGAACACACGATAAGTTACAGCTACACTGATCCTAATATGGGTGAAGAAGTTATTCAAAGTTATAATTTTACGGTTTCTACTGAAGCAGATGATTTGGGTCGAGGAGCAGATTTGAGTAGAACTATAGCGAGTGCTGAAACTACTCAAACAGTACCTTATGGTAGCGGAGATCCCTACTTGCCAGAAACAGAGCCAACTCCAACACCTCCTGTTGCTACTCCTACAGAGGAGGCAACATCAAGTGCTAGAGAAACTGTAGTTTCTACTGAAAGTGGAACCTATAATGCTGGCTCAATAACGAGTACCTTTGGCTTATTGGTGCTTGGTTTGTTTTTCTTAGCAACCGGTGTTTGGTCATTTCTTTTAGCTCAACAATTTAATAAAAAAGAATTTTAAACTTAGGTTTGAAGCCTGAATCCAAATTATTTTTAGTAATTTTTAAAAAATATCCCACAAATTTCTATTGTCACCATCATATCCGAGAGCCCAGATAGCAACTCCAGCTATTTCCAGTTGTTTGGCATAATCGATTTTATATTGTAGTGATTGGGTATTTTCAAAATAAACTAAGTAATTGAGTGACTCAATTTCTTCCTCACTATCGTTATTTTTTTGCTCATTTTTAGGACAAATTAAAGTAGCAAAAGGAGACAGTGCATCTTCTTGCCAATAAATTTCTAAGTTTGAACAGTTTTGCCAACGGCCAGTTAAATTTTGTAAATCCAATGATTCTTGATAGCTGACCATAAAACCAGTACTTGGATAAGTATTGGCTTGAGGTTCTAGACTATCAGTTTGCCAACCATATCCATAAAAAGGAATGCCTAATAAAATTTTTTGTCTAGGTAGTTGATCAAAAAAGCCTTTCATTAAACGATTAATATCACTGCTCCATAGTTCTTGTCCACCAAATAGAGGAGCGCCTGGTCCAGCTTGAGGCGAACTTTGTCTGTGAAAATCATAGGCCATTACTACAACGTAATCCAAATATGTTTCTAGAGCCACTAAATCCCAAAGTAATTTTTTACTTTGATTACCAGCGTTAGCATAGACGTCTATGCTCAAATTAATTTTTTCTTCTCTTTGGTTTAAATGCTGCTTAATACTGATGATAAAATTTACAAATTGTTGTCTTAATTGATCGTCTGCTTCGCCTTGATATTCAAAGTCAAGATTAAGTCCGCTAAAAGGATAGGCAAGTAGTAGGGCATCAATTTGTTCTAAAAGTGTTAACCAAGCGCTTGGATTGTTTAAAAGTTCTTCAATTTTTTGTGAGCTAAATTGACTCAAGACTAACTCTTTAGTTATATTGTTATCATTAATTAAACGAAAAAAATCCTCGCTGTTTAATTGTCGATATCCAGGCTCACTTTCTCCAGGTAGACTTTCAGTAACAATTTGTCCATCTGCTCCCACCTCTAATGCAAAGTAGCTAAGATGAGTAAGTTCTGGTTGCAGTTCCACTTTATTTATATTCCAATATGGTAGAAAACCATACACTATAAATTCTTCCTTTTGATTATTCGGCCACAGCCAATTTTTTAAATAAGTGAATTGAGTATTCTTGCCAATAGGTGATAATAAACTGTTTTGCCAAATTTTAAGACTTAGAAAAATTGAAAACAACAAGGTGAAAAATAAGATGATAAAAACTAATGTTTTATGTTTTTTAATCACAAATTTCTAATAATTAATTATTAATTAACGTAGTATCTTTCGTAAATTACCTTGCCACTTTCTTCATCTACTGGTCGAGTGCAATCAGCACAATAAAGATGAGTAACTGGATCATAGTAAAATTGATGGAGTTCCAAAATTAAGTCTTCAGCTTCTTCACCTATAGTAGGAGGCAAACCAGTAGCACTACGAATCCAAAATTCTTTTTGAAAACTACCAGAATAACTGGGAAAAGATTCTTCCCAATATAATTCTTGTGCCACTGATTGACAGGTTTGAGCTGGATCAGTGTCTGTTAAATAAGTTTGAACCTGATCAGAAATCTTAACTGTTGAATCATTACTATTAATGTTATCTAGGTCGTTACGATTATTTCCTAGACCTCGATCAACTGGCATGCCGGTCAAACAAACATTGGCCATTTTAACATCACTAGGGCGCTCTGGCCACACAACCTCTTCATCTTTAAGAAGATAGGACATAATATCATTCCAGATTGGAGCCGCACCGGTTATTCCAGAAGCTAAGTAACTCATTGAACTATTATCATTATTTCCCACCCAAACAATAGTTAGGAGCTCAGGAGTAAAACCAACTGTCCAGTTGTCTTTTAAGTCATTAGTGGTGCCAGTTTTAGCACTAACCACTTTATCTTTAATTACGAGTTGGTTGTTGCTGCCAAAAGCCATGAGCCTCGCGTTGTTGTCCTGCATAATATGAGCAGTTAGATAAGCAGGTGCACGACGCATTACTCGTTCTAATTGCGCTTCTTTTTTGATAGTTTCATCCTCAGTCATAGCACCTAAAGCTCCAATTCTTTCTTCTACATCTAGGCTTTGTAAAACTTCACCTTTATAGTTTTTAACTTCTAAAATGGAGCTTAGTGGTACTTTAATTCCTTGATTAGCCAAAACAGCAAAAGCAGTAGCCATTTCTGTCATTTGAACTTCACCACCACCAAGGGTTAGAGACAAACCATATTTACTGGGATCTGTCCAATTATTGATACCCATTTTATTAGCTTGCAACATAAACTTTTCTACACCAATAGTGCTGAGGGCTTTAACAGCTGGAATATTAAAAGAGTTCCCTAGAGATTGTCTTACTGTTACTGGTCCCGCGAAACCACCGGTATAGTTTTTTGGACAATAATCTCTTTGTCCGGGGACTTTAAAACAAGTGGGGGTGTCTAAAATCATAGAGCCAGGATTGAGGGTTTTTTCTTGGAAAGTAGTAGCGTACATAATTGGCTTAATGGCTGAACCGGGTTGCCTAAGAGCGAGAGTAACGTTTACTTGACCATCATTTTTACTATCAAAATAATCTTTGCTACCAATCATAGCTAGAATTTCGCCAGTATTAGGTTTGGTAATTAAAGCTGCGCCATTTCCAACTTTTAAATTATTTAATTGATTAACTTCTGCAGACAAAGATGCTTGAGTGCTTTCTTGTAAATCTAAATCCAAAGTAGTGGTGACACGTAAGCCACCAGTTTTGACCATCTCCTCTCCATACTCTTTGTAAAGTAAGTCTGTTACATAAAAAACAAAATGTGGAGCCTTGATATCGGTTTTTTTTAGGGCAAAATTTAATGACTCATTTTCTACCTCATTAACTTTATTTTGATCTATGTATCCATCTTCCATCATACGGCGTAAAACCTCTTTTTGTCGCAACTTACTTCTTTCTGGATAAGCACCAAAAGGTGAGTAAGAACTAGGTGCTTGTGGTAATCCAGCGAGCAATGCGCTTTCAGCCAAGCTTAAATCACCAGCTGATTTAGCAAAGAAACGATTTGCAGCAGCTTCAATACCGATAGCACTTCCACCATAAGAAATGTAATTGAGATACATTTCTAGGATTTCTTCTTTGCTGTAAATAATCTCTGTTAATATGGATAAGAATGCTTCTTTAGCTTTACGATTTAGAGTTCTTTCATTACTAAGCAAAGCGTTTTTAACCAATTGCTGAGTAATGGTTGATCCTCCTTGTGTTGAACCTCCAGTTAGATTATTAAAAATTGCTCTTATTAAACCTCTTATATCTAAACCATGATGGCGATAAAAATTTTGATCTTCAATGGCGATGGTAGCTTGCAATAAATGTTCTGGTATTTGTTCAATTTCAATTGGGATTCGATTTTCATCATTATAAACTTCATAAAGCAGTTGGCCATGGCGATCAAAAATTTGAGTGCTAACAGCATAATTTTCGGGAGAAGTTAAGTTTTTTGGTGAAGGTAAGTCTTGAATTAAATAAATTATGCCAAAAACACTTAGAAGAAAAACTATAAGCATACTAATCTGCCAAGACTTTTTATGCCAGAGTCCTTTTCTTTTTCTTTTTGATCGATGTCGTTTACTTTTTACTTTCCACATTTTTTTTATTATCTTACTTTTAATTTTTTTAGAAAATTTAAAATTTGGATTTTTTCTAGTCTTTCAATTATAATCGATATATAATTTTCTGTAATACTTATTTATGTCTATACAAATTGATCAACAATCTTCCTGGTTTAAATACTTAGACCCCTTTCAACAAAATTTAATTAAGACCAGTGTCTATTTGAGCGAGCATTTTAGCAAAGAAGAACAAAATGACATTAATGATTTTTCCTTTATAGTTTTTCCAATGGCCAAAGCTTATGAAGGCTTTTTGAAGAAGATGCTGCTTGACTTGCAGTTAATTAGTCACAAAGTTTATTATGGTCGCCGCTTTCGTATAGGTCGAGCTCTTAATCCAGATGTTAAATCTGGACAACGTGATAAGTGGTGGCTTTATGATGATCTTTGTCGTATATTTAATGAAGAGTTAGCTAGAGATGTTTGGCAGGCTTGGCTGCAGTGTCGTAATCACGTTTTTCACTTCTTTCCAAATGGTGAAAAAGAACTTAATTTAGATGAAGCAATAGCTTGTCTAAAAAAAATGCAACTGCTAATGTCAGTAGTAGTTGAATTATTAACAAAGCGTAATGAAAACAAAAAGACAATTGAAAGTTGATATGCCTATGGACGATATTCTTTATAAAAATATTACTATTTCTGGTTTACCAGGTTGTGGCTCTACTACTTTGTTGGCAATGTTGCGCGAAGAACTCAAGTATGCTGGCTTCACAGGTTTTTCTGGTGGAGAGTTTATGCGAGCTTACGCAGTGGAAAAAGGTTTATTTGATGCAAAATCAAAAGCTCATCATAGTGCTTTAGCTTATAGTGATGATTTTGATCGTAAAATTGATATGGGGATTCGCGAAAAACTGAGTTCTGAAGAAGGATGGATTATAGAGTCTTGGTTGTCTGGTTTTATGGCACAAAATATACCTAGCACTTTAAAAATTTTAATGACTTGTAGTGATGATTCAGTGCGTATTGATCGCATTGTTAATCGTGATGAAATTAGCGTAGAAGAAGCTAAAACTAATGCTCTTACTCGTTACCAGCAAAATTTAAACAAATGGCAGCGTATGTATAAAAAAGAATGGAATGAGTGGTTAGTTAAGACTGGTAGGGTGGTGGCAGAGGCAAAGCTTGATTTTTGGCGGCCAGACATATACGATTTAGTTATTGATACTTACTCTCACAATCAACAAGAAACTTTAAAACTAGCGCTGGATGCCATCAAAAAAAAGAAATAAAACTAAACGTAGACAGAGTAAAAAACAAAAACACCAATTGTTTTGGCCATTGTTGGTTTTAGTTTTTATTCTTTGGTTAATTTATCGAGTATTATTTTCTTTTTCGGTGTTTTTTGATGAATTGATAGGTAAAGCCGTTTTTTTTGCTTTTCCTGTTTTAATCTATTTGGCAGTTACTGGATTTTCTTCAACCATGGAGACCCTGTCTTTAAACAAACTAAAAAAGGGCTTGCTACTGGGTTTGGCTATTGGAGGATTACTTGGTTTTGTTGCTGTTATTACAAAAGTTCTGTTGCAAAAGAATCAAATTCAACCAATGGCCTATTATTTAGCGGATGGTTTTTGGCGGGAGATGTTTTTAGCTATTTTAACCAGTTTTTTTGAAACTTTATTCTTTTTTAGTTTTGTAATGTTGATAGTTGAAGATCGTTATAAAAAATGGTCTTTAATTAAAAAGATTGTGACAGTGGCATTGATTTTTTTAATATTTCATTTGCCAAATTTATTTTTGCGTTTTAATTGGCAAGAGGTTTATTTAAATTCAGGTCTTCTTTTTATCTTTGCTATCGGTCAAGCTTTGTTGTTTTATGCTCAACGTAATGCTTATACTTTGTTGATGACACAAGCAATTTGGGGAATGGTATTGCTTATACATTTTTAGTGTTTTGATTACTTATGTTTAAATTTTCCAAATACCTTTTTATAAGCATTGCCATTGTTTTTTCGATTTTTATTCTATTTACTTCTTTTAATATTTCTTCACAGTCAAAGTTGTTAACTGCTGGCAATTTGAAGAGTCGTAAATTTTATGTAAAAAAAGAAATTTTACCAGACCATTCTCTTTATCCTTTATTAATGGTAGTTGATCGACTACGCTTATCAATGGCAGATCGTGAACGAAGACTGTATCTTTTAACAGCTTACGCTAATCGTCGCTTATTTTATGCTACTAGACTTATTAATAAAGAGGAACAAGCATTAGCACTAACTACTTTTAGTAAATCTCAAAAATACTTGAATCAAGCTTTATTGGAAGCGAGACTCTTGCGAGAAGAAAACACTCACAATCAAACTTATGAGCAATTAATCTTTTTCATATTAGAGGAAGCAGACCAACACCAAGAGATTTTAGAAAAAAATCTGGACTTTTTTACAGAGAGAGACCAAACAGTACTTAAAAGTTTAAACAAAGAGACAATTTTATTGAGAGCCCAATTAAGCCATTAATTGCTAGTTGACATCGTAGTAATTTTTGTGAG
This sequence comes from uncultured Pseudomonadales bacterium, assembly GCA_964464985.1. Lineage (GTDB taxonomy): Bacteria > Patescibacteriota > Microgenomatia > UBA1400 > PJMF01 > JAAZKO01. The sequence goes on from CAYXJQ010000063.1 coordinate 16,343, forward strand.
ATATTTTTATTCCTGCTACTGAAAAGCTACAACATTTTGTGGTTTTTTATTAAAAAACCACAATGGATTGTGGAATGATTAAAAAATAGCATGATATAGCGAGATTTAAATTTAAATATGTATTGTCCATTTTGTAAAAGCAAAAACACTGCCGTAATTGATTCAAGAGAAACTGAAAATGGTGAGGCGGTAAGAAGAAGACGAATTTGTGAAGATTGTGACAAAAGATTTACTACTTATGAACGAGTTGAAGGTGTAGATTTAAAAGTTATTAAAAAAGATGGCTCGAAAGAAAATTTTGATAGAGAGAAAATTAAACGTGGTTTATTAAAATCAACTTGGAAACGACCAGTGACTATGTTGCAGATCGAACTATTAATTGAAGAAGTTGAGTCCAGACTACGTCAAAAAGATGCTCAGGAAGTAAAAAGTTGGGAAATTGGTAATTTAGTGCTTAATCGACTTAAAAAATTAGATCCTCTCTCTTATTTATTATTTGCTAGTGTTTACCGAGATTTTGGTGATCTTTCTGACTTTGAAGAAGAAATTGCCAAGATTAAAGAATGAAAAGGAACAATATGACTGCTTACCGCAAAAAGATGAAATTTCAAAACCGCCAACTGGCTAAAGGTTTGGGCGAAGCGGTAGCTAAGCGTACTATTCTTAGGACAAAGGCTAATGGTAAATTGGAAAATTGGCAAGACGTGGCAAAGAGGGTGGCAGAAGGTAATTCTTCTTTATTACCTAGTGGTAAAAAATGGGCAGAACATCGCAAAAAAGACTACCAATTATTAAAAAAACATTTATCGAATGCATCTTTATTGTTGAGTGGTCGGCACCTACAGCATGGAGACGCTGATCAACCAAAACGAAATATGGAGGTATTTACTAACTGTAGTACTGCTTCTTCGAGCTTTTTATTATTTTATTTATTGCTTAATGGTTCTGGAGTCGGACGAGCTTATGATGATGCTTTAATGGTGGTAGATTGGGATTATATGCCCTTAATCCGTTGTGTATTGGACGATAAACATGCGGATTTTGCTTGGGGAGAGGATGAGAGTGTGAGAGAAGCTCGTCATAAATATCGTAAAGCTCATTGGTTTGAGGTGCCTGATACTCGTGAAGGTTGGGCTCAGGCTGTAGAAAAAATTGAGGTGATGACTTTTGAGCGAAAATATAAAGATGATTTGTTAATTTTAGATTTTACCAAAGTAAGACCTAAGGGATCTCCCATTGGCGGCATGCAAGGACGACCTGCTTCAGGTCCCCGTCCTTTGATTAAGGCAATTCAGAGGTTGGCAACAGTTAAGGGTGCCGGTCTTAAACCTTGGAAACAGTCTATGTATGTTGATCATTACCTATCTGAATGTGTTTTGGTTGGTGGAGCCAGACGTGCAGCGCGCATTGCTGTTAAAACTTGGACTGATCCTGATATTTTTGAATTTATTAGTATTAAAAAAGGTGGTTTTTTGTGGTCAGCTAATAACAGCGTGGCCGTTGATGATAAATTTTGGAAACAAAACAGCAAACATGCTCAAAAGGTTTTGGATGGAGTCATGCGTTCCTCATATTTCGATCGAACTGGGGAGCCGGGTTTTGTCAATCAACATAAGTTGGTACAAAATGATGAGGGTTTTGATGGTTATCTAGATGGTAAGTTTGCTGCTAGTAAAAAATTTAAACCAATGAAGCGTACTATTAAAATGTTGGCTGAAGTAGCAAAATATGCTAGTGCAAAATATTACACACAGATCCCTAATCCTTGTGGTGAAATTACTTTAAATATGCTTGGTGGTTACTGTGTGATTGCTGATGTTGTTCCTTATTTTGCTCCGAATGCTGATAGTGCTGAGGAGGCTTTCAGAGTGGCAACAAGGGCATTAATTAGAGTCAACACCTATATGGATAGTTTATATACTAGAGAAGTTAAAAGAACCAATAGAATCGGTGTAGGAATGACTGGCATACATGAATATGCTTGGAATGCTTTTGGTTATGCTTTTCACGATCTAATTGATGAAGAAAAAAGCAAAGATTTTTGGTTAACTCTAGCTCGTTTTAAACGAGCTGTTGAAAATGAGGCAAAAAAATATTCTAAATTTTTAGATGTGGTTGTTCCTCACACTAATACCACTATCAAGCCAGCAGGCACTACTTCTAAATTATTTGCTCTGTCGGAAGGAGCTCACTTGCCAGCGATGCGCGAGTACATTCGTTGGGTGCAGTTTAGAGACGATGATCCTTTAGTTAAAAAATATAAAAAATTAGGTTACCCAACTAAAGAGCTAAAAAGTTATCAAGGTACAATTGCGGTGGGTTTTCCCACCCGGCCAGAGATTTGTCGTTTAGGGATGAATGGTAAGTTGATAACAGCGAGCGAAGCTAAACCTGAGGAGCAATATCAATGGCTAATGTTGCTCGAAAAATATTGGATTCACGGTGTAACTGAAGAAGGGAAACCTTTGACTGAGGATAGAGGTAATCAAATTTCTTACACGCTTAAGTATGATCCTGAACAAGTCTCTTATCGAAAATTTGCTAATATGATTCGCAAGTATCAGCCGCAAATTAAAACTTGTAGCGTGATGCCAAAGATTGATACAACTGCCTATGAGTATCAGCCAGAAGAAGCTGTGACTGTTAGTCAGTTTATGGAAGTGATTAATGAAATTAGTCAAGAAGATAAAGTCGATTTATTGGAAGACATTAGCATGGAACATTTAAAATGCGAGTCAGGTGCTTGTCCCATTTAAATTAAATTTTTTTTTATTAATGTGCTAAAATGCTTTTTAGCATGGCAGTCGAGAAAAATTATTCCAAAAGTAAAAAAAAATATAAAAAAAAT
>CAYXJQ010000064.1:0-9695 GCA_964464985.1 uncultured Pseudomonadales bacterium
TTTTTAGCGTTTTTAAAAGTTAAATTGCCATCAAAACCAAAATAACTATTTTCAATAGTCATAGCTTCTTTAATGTAATCCATGGGGCCAGATAAACAATGAAAGATAATATTTTCTTTGGCTGGCCAATATTCTTTTAAAATTTCTAAAATGCGCCAATAAGCCTCTTCAGCCTGATCACGAGCATGAATAATAAGTGTTAATTCTTTTTTTATAGCTAATTTAATATGTTCAATAAATAATTCTTCTTGAGCTTGTTTAATGCTTTGTATCTTAGTTAAATCATCTTTTTTTGAAAAATGAAAAAAATCTAAGCCAGTTTCGCCAATTGCTATTACATTTTTTTCTTCAGCTAATTGCTCAATAGTAGTAATCGCTTTCTTAAGCTCAATCTTTTCCACTCGAAGTGGGTGAATAGCAACACTGGCATAAAGGTTTTGATCTTTTTTAGCAATTTCTACAGCTAACTTACTGCTGCTTAAACCAGCTCCTGGAACTAGAGTTTTTTGAATATCGTTGTGTTGCGCCTCTAACCAATGGTCCTGCCAGTTTTTTTTGAGAAGAGGGCTGTCTTCATCTATTTTAAAACAAAAAGCTTGACCACTATATAAGGGCTCTAAGTTATAGTGGCAATGTGTATCAAAAATTGGCATTATTTTATTCTGGTAAAAAGACCCTGTTCAAAAGCTCGTATTTTTTGTTGATTGAATCTGTCATTGATTATTTTAGTTGTTGAAGGCATAAAAACTTGTAAAGCTAAATTAAAATCCAACAATTTTTGAATAGCTTTAATTAAAATTTCTTCTTTTTTAATTCCTTCAATTGACCAGGGTTTTTCTAGAGCTAAATATTGGTCAATTTTGCTCAATCCTTGGTCGATAATATTCAAAGCTTGAGTTATATCTTTATTGTCCATAGTTTTTGCAAAACCAGTGGGTAATTTAGCATGATATTCGATACTTAATTCTGCTGAATTTGCCATCTTGGCTAGTCGTGAACAGAGATTCCCCAGTCCATTAGCTAAAAAAGCATTGAAAGTGGTGTTAAATTTTTGCCAACTAACATCCATGTCCTCTCCAAAAACACCTAATTTAATTAATAAATATCGGGTAGCATCTGTCCCGTAACGCTCAATCATGTCACTAGGACTAATGACGTTACCCAATGATTTGCTCATTTTTTGACCATCAACTCCAATAAAACCATTGATAAGAATTTGTTGAGAGTTGGGTAGGTCGGCGGAGAGTAACATAGCTTGCCACATCGCTGCTTGTTGACGCAAATTATCTTTACCAGCTACTTGAACACCTGGCCAAAACTGTTGAAATTTGTCTAAATTATCTGGCCAGCCTAGGGTAGAAATATAGTTAACTAAGGCGTCAAACCAAACGTACATTACGTGTTCATCGTCTCCTGGAACCGGCACACCCCAGGACATATTTTTCTTTAATCTAGAGATACTAAAATCTTCTAATTCAGCTTCAACAAAGGATTTTATTTCTTTAAGTCGAGAACTTGGTTTAACAAAATCATTTTGAGAAGCATAAAGTTTCAACAAATCTTTTTGATATCGACTAAAGCGAAAAAAATAATTCTCTTCTTCTCGCAGTTCTAATTCTTGTTTAGGATGTAGGGGGCAGCGACCATCTACTAGCTCACTAGCTGTTTTAGCTAATTCACAACCAACACAATATTGGATTGGATAAGTAGCCTTATAAATGTCGCCTTTTGCATAACAGCGTTGCCAAAAATTTTGGGCAGCAGCCATGTGTTTGGGATTAGTAGTACGAATGAAATGATTACTGCTTAAATCTAATTGCTCTTTTAAATCTTGGAATTGTTTACTTTGTTGATTACAGAAGTCTTGAGGGTTTAGATTAGCTTTTTGAGCTTGATTGATAATTTTCTGCCCATGTTCATCGGTACCAGTGTTAAAAACTATTTCTTGATTAAGAATTTCTCGATGGTAACGAGCGATTACATCAGCGGCTACAATTTCCAGAGCAAAACCGATATGAGGTTTTGCATTAACATAAGGCAAAGTAGTAGTAATATAAAAAGTTTGACTCATAGGATCTCCCATTATAACAGTCTTTTCTCGATCTGGTTAATGATTAACCAGATCAATGGTGCTGTTACCAAAATGATAAATAAATAATAATTAAAATTTAAGTTTTGCAAATAAATAAACAATAATATTACTAGATTAAAAGCTATGCAGAAAGCTAGGCGTTGCTTAATAAATACAAACTTTAAAAGAAAAAAACTGGTAAAAAATATTAAAAACAAAAAGGGCAAATAAGAATTGGGCAAAATAATGTTTGCAATATCGTTGGGAGAACTGTAAAACATTAGTAAAATTAATAAAACAAGACTCAATGATCCTAAAAAAAAGTCGATTATTGGACGTTCTTTTTTTATTTTAATTGCTTTTTCTTTTTTCAATCTTGATTTACCTCGGTTTTTTTTTAGAGCTTGGGTAGTTTTCATAGTTCTAGTATACTGAAACTATATGAATCTTGTCATTATTATTTCTTTAATTTTACTAATTATTCTTGTTTCTTTTTTAGTCTATTTTTTGTTAAAAAAGCAAGCTAACTTGATAGAAGAAGACCAGGTTTTAGATGAAAAATTAGAAACGGCTGTCAATAAGGTCTTTGGAATGACGGCTAATAAAATTGCAGAGCAAAGCAAAAACATATTGCAAAGTGAACAAAATTTATTAAAAATTGATTTAGCTAATAAGCAAGCTACTATTGAAAAGCTAGTTAAACAATTGCAGGAAGATTTAAATCAGAAACAAAAAGAAATAAGAGAAATTGAAAAAAAACAAATCGATAAAATTAGTGGTGTTACTACAGCCATTGAAGATCATCGTAATCTGACTAAAGAACTCAAAGTTTCAACAGATAAGCTATCCAACATGATTAGTAATAACCAACAACGAGGAGCTTGGGGAGAGCGAATTATTGAAGACTTATTACAGGCCAGCGGTTTTCAAGAAGGACAGCATTATTTACGCCAAAGCAAACAAAAAGGTTCTAATTTAAAACCAGATATTACACTTTTGTTGCCAGACGAGAGAAATGTGCCAGTTGATGTTAAATTTCCTTATGCGGCCATTCAGCAAATGTCTAATACAGAAAACAAGTCAGAGAAGAAGAGCTACATGCAACAATTTAGCAGAGACTTAAAATCCAAGATAGACAAAGTGGCGGAATATATTTCACCAGAAAGCGACACCCTAGATTATGCAATTTTATTTGTGCCAAATGAAATGTTATTTTCTTTCATCAATCAAAAATTTTCAGAGATTATTGACGAAGCCTTAAGTAAGAAAGTGATTCTTTGTTCACCATTTACCTTTTTGGTAGTGGCAAGAACAGTCATGGAAAGTTATCGTAATTTTATGGTGGGTAAAAAAATTCAAGAAGTTATTAAACAAGTCGATGCTTTTAGTAATGAGTGGGTTAGGTTTGATGAAGAGTTTCAAAAATTTGGACGCAGTATCACTAGTTTACAAAACAACTACAACACTTTAACAACTACTCGTAAAAAACAAATGGAAAAAAGAATCGATAAAATTGAGGAATATCGTTCTGGATCTGGACAATTATTAACTGAGGGAAAAAACTAATTTTTTTTCAGTTCTCTATTAAAAAAACTAACATCCCTATTAATGGCTGTTTGCCAATTTGGTCTTAGATTGTGATCAGCATCTTCGTAGCGATAATAATTATAAGTAATGGGTTTTTCATCTAAACCAGATCGCCTTTGATTTTCAGCCTTTAATTTTTTAATAAAATTTTCAGACCAGTCAATGGGTGCTTCTAGATCTTTAGCTCCGTGATGTATTTGTAACGGTCCTTGGAGCGCGTCCAAGTGATGGGTTAAAGAAAAATCAAAGACATCATAATCCTTTTCGAAAATACTTAAATATTTACGCATTTCTTTACCCTCGTCTGAATGTTCGTCACTGTAGAAAAGAATTGAATAAGGAAACGGAGCAGTGACTGGTGCCCAGAGTGTGCTTGGAATGCTTTCTTGTAGAATTTCCAAAGCAGTCAGGGCAATTTGACCACCATTGCTATGAGCCCAAATGCCAATTTCTTGGGGTTGAATTTTAATTTTTTGGATACTACTACCCAATTCTTCTGGCACAATAATCTCTGGATAAGTTTTTAGTGTGTTAAGTAGATCAATAACATTAATTGGCTTAATAAATCGAGCCTCCCAAGTATCAGTTAAATCGTCATCGCTTTGACCGTAACCTAAAAAATCTGGAGCCAAAGTTAGATAGCCTGCTTGAGCAAAAGCTTGGGCTGCATTTTTTGTACCCAAGCCAATGTAATAATTATCTATTGGAGCCCAACCTCTCAATAAAATAATTGTTGCTAATTCAATGGTGCTGCCTTGTTCTAATTGTTCTTGAGGATAAGCAATGTTAAGAGCACCCGAAATATTTTTACCCTGACTGTGATAATTGAAAATAAATTTTTCTGTTTGATTTTCATTAGCTAAGACACCGGTTATTGTAATGGCTTGTCTAGTGGGAAAATTTTGTTTTTGCAAGTTTCTGATAGTGTATGCTTGCAGGGTTAGTTTTTGAGAGAATTCAGTTTTTTTAATAAAGGGATTAATTAAGTTATTAGAAAAAATTTTTTGAGAGAGAAAGAAACCAAGTAAGCTACCTAATAGACCTATTAGTGTAATAAAAATAATCTTTTTAAGTTTCATAGATCAAGTGATCGTCTCAACTCCTCTTCTGAAGAACAATCGGGAAGAGTAGCGTAGACAAGCTCTAAAGCTATTGGATACAAAACATTAAGTTTTTTACTCAATTCATTTGCTAAACTTTTTATTTTTGCTAAACTTATCATGAAATTTATTTCCTCTTCGATCAGTTCATTTTCTTTGGTTATGCTTTCTTTTTTTGTCATTAGTTTCCTTTGTTTTTAATTTCTTAAGCAAAAAAGTTCAATTTAGCTTTATAATAAAGCAGTTTATGTCAAAATCAACTCCATCTCGAATTGCTATAAGTAAGGCCCCTGATCATCTTGGAAAGACAGTGAAGTTAGCTGGCTGGGTTGCCAATAAACGTGACCACTCTAAAGTTACCTTTGTAGATTTACGTGATGAATCAGGATTAATTCAATGTGTTGGAGTTAAGGGTAAATTAAAAGACTTAACAAGTGAAACAGTGGTGGAGTTAGTTGGACAAATTAATAAAAGACCAGAAAATCTAATTAATAAGGACATGCTTACTGGTGAAATAGAATTATTTGTGGAGGATTATCGGATTTTAAATAAGAGTTTAGAGTTGCCAATAAGCGTCGAAAGTGATGGATTAGAAATCAATGAAGAAGTTCGTTTAAAATATCGTTATTTGGACTTGCGTCGTCAACGTTTACAAAAAAACTTACGCCTAAAATCTAAGCTTGTGAATGCTTTTCGCCAAAAACTTTTAGATCAAGATTTTGTAGAAATTGAAACCCCTATGTTAACTAAGTCAACTAAAGAAGGGGCTCGAGACTTTATTGTTCCATCTCGTTTTCAACCAGGTAAATTCTATGCTCTACCTCAAAGTCCTCAGCAATATAAGCAATTATTGATGACAGCTGGTTTTGAGAAATATTTTCAGCTTGCTCGCTGTATCCGTGATGAAGATCTGAGAGCTGATCGAGGTTTTGAATTTACCCAACTAGATATTGAAATGAGCTTTGTTTCTCAAACAGAAATTATGAAAATTTTAGAGAATTTAGTGAAAGATGTTTGTGATCAGTTGGGGGTTAAAATTAAAGATCAAAGCTTCCCAAGAGTTAATTATCAGGAGGCAATGGATAAATACGGAGCGGATCGTTTTGACTTACGTAGCGAAAAAGATAAAGAAGAGGGTGTTTTAGCTTTTGCCTGGGTAGTTAATTTTCCTTTTTTCAAAAAGGTTGACAAAAGTGATCGGGCCGAGGTTAGGGATGGTAAGAGCGGTTGGACCTTTACTCACAATCCCTTTTCTAGTCCAATTTCTGATCATATTGAGGCGCATTTGGCTAGCAAGCAAACAGAAAAAATCACAGCTACTCAATACGATTTAGTTTGTAATGGATATGAGGTGGGAGGAGGAAGCTTACGGGCCCATCAGCCAGAAGTTTTGCGAGCTACTTTCAAAACCATGGGTTACACTGACAAAGAAATAGAAGAGAGTGTAGGTCACATGTTGAGAGCCTTTGAATTAGGCACACCTCCTCATGGAGGTATTGCTTTTGGCATTGATCGTTTATTAATGTTAATGACAGGCGAAGAAAACTTAAGAGAAACTATAGCTTTTCCTATGACTTCAAGTGGTAGAACTAGCATTATGGAGGCTCCTAGCAGTGTTAGTGATGAACAATTAGCTGAATTAAAATTGAACGTGACAGCAGATAAGCAATCAAGTTAGAATTGAGGAGTGAAGTCTAAATCTTGGTCATCTCTTTTGTTTGTTTTGATTATTCTATCTTTGCTTTGCACTTTATTTCTAATTTTTTATCCAAGTAAAAGCATTGAAAAACAAGCTATCTATTTACGACCCTTAGGTTTAATACCAATTTATAAAAATTTAGATATTAATCAGGATCATCTTTGGGAAAATTTGTCTTTAACGGCAGAAAGTGCCTACGCCTTTGATATAGAGAGTGGCGCCCTATTATACGAAAAAAATTCACGATTAAAATTGTATCCAGCCTCAACTATTAAGATGTTAACTGCTCTAGTGGCTATCGATTATTATCAACTAGATGATTTTTTAAGTGTTGATTCGGAAACAAAAATACTTGGCAATCGGATTAATTTACAAAATGGTGAGCGATTTATGGCTAAGGATTTGTTAGCAGCACTATTAGTTTCTTCTGCTAATGATAGCGCCTATGTTTTAGCTAATAATTATCAAGGGGGTTTAGAGGGTTTTGTATTAGCCATGAATCAAAAGGCTAAAGAACTTAATTTAGAAGATAGTTTTTTTAGCAATCCTGCTGGTTTAGATGAATTTGGACAATTAAGTAGTGCTAGAGATCTTAATATTTTGGCCAGAGAATTATTAAAAAACAATTTTTTACGAGAACTGGTCTCAACTTCTTATATGGAAATTAATTCTTTTGGTGGGAATGGTATTGAGCAAAAAAACTCTTTTTACCAGTTATTTAATACTAATCAGCTCTTGGGAAGATTAAATGGAGTGAGGGGAGTAAAAACAGGAACCACTGATCTAGCTGGTGAGGTTTTGGTGACTTTAGTTAGACGTAATGGTAGGGAAATTTTAATCAGTTTAATGAACAGTCAAGATCGTTATGAAGATACTCAAAAGTTGTTGGCTTGGATATTTAATACCTATCAATTTATTGACCCTAAAGAAGATTCAACAGTGATGGCCTTTTAAAAGCTTGAATCCTCTGGCAGAAGCCATTATACTAATAAGTGAATTTTATGTCAGATCAATTAATCAATAAAACAAAAAACACTAGTGTTGAGCCTAGCTTAAGTAATATTAACTATTTTAGTAGAGTAGGTCTAAAAATTTTAATAATTGCTTTAGTAGCTTTAATGGTGGGTAGAATTTTATGGAATCTTTTTGTTGATTATTGGAAGAGAACTCATCCTCCTGGACCTCCTCCTCCAACAGTAGGTTTTGGTATTTTACCTAATTTAAATTTTCCAGATCAAGATGATGAAGAAAAACCCAAAGAATATATTTTAGAAATAGCAGGCTCTCTGAATGATTCTGTTGATCAGATAAAAGTTTTTTTCATGCCTAAGCCGGCAGTTAGTTTGTTAACCGATCAGAAAGTTAAGGAAATAGCAGCCAAATATGGTTTTATTTTTTCTCCAGAAATTATTTCTGGCGAACTTTATCGTTTTACTAAAACTCAGCCTCTCGACATGAGTATGGAAATTGATGCTGCTTTTTTAACCTTTTCTATTAGTAGTAATTATTTAACCAAACCAGAACTGTTGATGACTAGTGGCAACCGAAAACTACCTGAAGAATTTGAGGCCAGTGATAGGGTTAAAAAATTTTTGACCGACGGAACGCTGATGCCAAAAGATGTGGCCACTAGTTCTGGAAAAATCACTTATAAAAAATCTTTGGGGGGAGAACTTAGTTCTGCCTATTCTTTATCTGACGCAGATTTTGTTCAAGTAGATTTAAATCGAGCGCCTATTGATGATCTTTATACCATTTATACTCCCAGTGGTGAAAAGGGAGTGATTTCAGCAATTATTACTGGAGCCTTTAGTGGCAATAATTCTCTTGTAGAAATAGACTATAACTATCATGAAGTTGACTACACTACCTTCGAAACCTATCCCTTAAGAGGTGTGAGATCAGCTTGGAAAATGGTTCAGTCAGGAGAAGCTTATGTTGCTAGTGGACAAAATTTAGAAAGAGCAGTGGTTCGTGAAGTTGAATTAGCTTATTATGATGATTTTACATATCAGCCGTTTTTGCAGGCAATTTATGTTTTTAAGGGTGATGATAATTTTCTAGCTTTTGTAAATGCTATTCACCCCAACTATTTGGAGAGAAAATAATTATGGAAGATAATCAGTTGCCAATTCGTACTAGAATGGCTCCTAGTCCTACTGGAGAGATGCATGTTGCTAGTATGGCAACTTTATTAAAAAATTATGCCCATGCTAAGCGTCATCAAGGCCAGTTTATTTTGAGAATTGAAGACACCGATAAAACTAGAGAAATAAAGGGTGGAGTAGAAAATATCCAAGACATTATTAAACAATATGGTTTGGATTGGGATGAGGGTCCGGGTAAAGGAGGTCCTTATGGCCCATACATTCAGTCTCAGCGTCTAAGTATTTACCAAGAAAAAGCTAAAGAGTTGATTGAAAGGGGTAAAGCTTATTATTGTTTTTGTTCAAAAGAGCGTTTAGAAAAGATTCGTCAGGAACAACAGGACCAACATCAGGCACCTCGTTATGATCAACACTGTCGTCACTTAGAAAAGTCTGAAGTGGAAAAGCGGCTTTCAGCTGGAGAAGCTCATGTAATTCGACTGAAAGTTCCAGAAAATCAAGAAATTAGCTTTACAGATTTATTACGTGGAGAAATTACTTTTAATTCTAGTCAGGTTGATGATCAGGTTTTATTAAAATCAGATGGTTATCCTACTTATCATCTTGCAGTTGTGGTCGACGATAGTTTAATGAAAATTAGTCACGTTATGAGGGGCGAAGAATGGATTAGTTCTACGCCAAAACATGTTTTATTATATCGAGCCTTTAACTGGCCTATGCCGGTATTTGCGCATTTTCCACTATTTTTAAACCCGGACGGAAAAGGCAAGATGAGCAAGAGAAAGGGCACTGTTTCTGCACAATCCTTTTTAGATCGAGGCTATTTACCAGAAGCAGTACTTAATTTTTTAATGATTTTGGGTTGGTCTCCAGCTGATCAGAGAGAAATAACTAGTTTGGATGAGTATATTAAAGAATTTAATCCTAGTGATTTAAGCATGAACTCGGTAGTGTTTGATATTAAAAAACTTAATTGGATTAATGGAGTTTATATTCGTCGTTTACCTAAAGAAGAGTTAAAAAAACGGATTCAATCGTTTATTCCTGAGGACTTTCCTCATGAGAAACTTGATCTTATTTTATCTTTGGTTTATGAGCGCTTGGTAACTTTAGCTGATTTTGATGAATTA
>CAYXJQ010000065.1:0-17772 GCA_964464985.1 uncultured Pseudomonadales bacterium
TAAAATCTAAACGTTGTAAAAAATGGGCCGATAGCTCAGTTGGCTAGAGCGCCTGTATGGCATACAGGAGGTCAGGGGTTCAAGTCCCCTTCGGTCCACTCAAAATTTAGTTTTCCTTCATTCTCGATAATTGTCCACATCCCACACTCATAAACATCCTTAACGTCACTGGCTGGACCACCAAGAATTAACCAAAAATTGCGAACTTCTTGACTGTGAGTGACAGCAAAAATTTCTAGGATGTTTTTTGTGTTACTTGGGAAGTTTTTTAAATATTTTTTAAAGTGTGTAAGTATCTTATTTTTACTTTTTTCGTTAATTGAAAGCTCATTATCAACATTAAGGAAGTCATCAATCTTGACTTTTAGTTTAAGCCTTTTGGCAATAATGGCGGCAGTTTCTTGGGTACGTTTTTTAGGGCTACTCAAAATTATTTTTTTTGTCTGAGAGGATTTTTGCTTAGCAACTAGATGTTGAGCTAGCTTTTCAGCCTGACTGATTCCTAGCTCAGTTAAACCGGGGTCTGGCAAAAATAATCTCTTTTCACCGTGACGGATTAAATTAATTCTAAGTTTTGTCATTTTCTTCTACAGTAAGGGCGACGGCAGCAATTCGATCATCGTCATCAAGTTTCATTAAAATCACGCCTTGAGTTGGCCTAGTTAAGGTAGGAATAGACTTTTTACTAATAGACATTTTAATAGCCTTGCCGGACTTAGTACTAATAACAACTTCTTCATGACGATCAGAGATAAGTTTGGCGGCTGCTACCTTACCAGTTCTTTTAGTAATTTCTGAAACTTTTACTCCCAAGCCTGATCTTTTTTGTAAGGGATAGTGCTTGAGTAAAGTACGTTTACCCATACCATTTTCAGTAATAATCATCAGGCTGTTTTCCTTAAAAACGGCTTCGTCATCTCGGAAGACTTCTACCCCAACTACATAGTCATTTGCTTTGAGAGTAATACCCTTTACGCCTTTGGTATCTCGTTGAGAGCTTTTCACTTCAGTCTCACTAAAACGAATGGACTTGCCATCATGAGTAATCAACATAATATTATCTTTACCAGTGGTAACTTTACCCCAAACCAACTCATCACCCTCATTAAGAGTGATAGCAACAATGCCGCTTTGGCGAATATTGTCATAGAGTTTAACTGCTGTTTTTTTAACTAAGCCCTTTTTAGTGGCCAACGTGATGTATTTGTCTCGATCTTTTTCTTCATCAACAATAATAATCGACAAAACCTTTTCATTTGCTTTGAGATTGAGTAGGTTGACAATGGCTGTGCCTTTAGCAATACGGCTGGCTTCTGGAATTTCAAAAGCCTTTAAGTTAAAGACTCGTCCTTGGTTGGTGAACAAGAAGAGTTGATCGTGAGTGGTGCAAGTGACAATTGACATCAACACGTCTTCAGCCTTCATGTTTAAACCCTTAGCTCCTTTACCACCTCTGGATTGAGAGCGAAAAGCATCAGGACTAAGGCGTTTAACATAGCCACTTTCAGTAAGAGTGATAACGGTATTTTCATCAGCAATTAAATCTTCTTCATTAAATTCTCCCACCTTGCCTTTAATAACTCTCGTTAATCTTTCATCACCATAAAGTTTAATCATCTCCTGATTTTCTTCGATTAATAATTGCAAAATTTTACTAGGTTCGCTAAGTAAGTGAATCAGATCAATAATAGTTTTTTGGATAGCTTTATGTTCATCTTCAATTTTTTGTCGTTCTAGCGCAGCTAGGCGTTTGAGTTGCATTTCCAAAATAGCGGTTGCTTGAGGATCACTCAGTCCAAACTTTTTCATTAAAGCGCTGTGAGCCACATCACTATCACTACTGTTTCTAATGGTAGCAATTACTTCATCAAGATTTGCTAAAGCAATCAGCAAGCCCTCTAGAATATGAGCACGATCTCGAGCTTCTTTTAGTTCAGCTTGAGAGCGACGAGTAACTACCAATTGGCGATGAACAATATATTCTTTTAATACCTGGAAGAGAGTCATTAACTGAGGTGTACCTTCACTATTAAGCGCCACCATATTCATGGAGAAACTAGTTTGCAGCTCACTCATTTTAAAGAGTTTATTTAGTACCACTTTGGGTCGAGCATCTTTTTTTAGTTCAACTGTAATTTGTAAGCCGGTTCGATCTGAATCATCTCGCAAATTTCTAATGCCAGCAATTTTTTTATCTCTAATTAAATCAGCAATTTTCATCAATAAACGAGCTTTATTAACCTGATAAGGTAGTTCATTAATGATGATTTCCATCTGACCACGCTTACTTTCTTCAATGCTAGCTTTACCACGAATAATAATTCGGCCTTTACCAGTTCGATAAGCTTCACTGATCGCTTTCTGATCATAAATGGCTCCAGCTGTAGGAAAATCTGGACCTTTAATAAAAGTCATTAACTCTTCATGAGTGATTTCACTTTCAAAACGTCCTGCTAGTTGACGAGCCTCGCTTTCTAGCAAGGTATTAATACAAGCAGAGTTGGAGTTTAATGTTTTTTCTTCAATCTCAATTTTTGTTTCACTAACAGCTTTGCCTTTTTTAATCATGGCAGCAATGGCATTGCAGCTTTCGGTAAGGTTGTGGGGAGGGATTTTGGTAGCCATACCAACGGCGATACCTTCAGAACCCATGAGCAAGAAGTTTGGCAAACGGGTTGGTAACACCACCGGTTCTTGTAGCGAACCATCAAAGTTGTCAATAAAATCAACAGTATTTTTATTAATGTCTGCTAGTAATTCTTGAGTAATTTTGGCACTTCTAGCCTCGGTATAACGCATAGCAGCTGGGCTATCACCATCAATGGAACCAAAGTTACCTTGACCATCTACTAGTGGATAACGCATGCTAAATTCTTGAGCTAAACGCACTAATGCCATATAGACGGCACTATCGCCATGAGGATGGTATTTACCTAAAACATCACCGACAATTCTGGCTGATTTTTTATAAGCAGTATTATGGTGAATACCTGATTTATACATGGAGTATAAAATACGGCGATGAACTGGTTTTAAACCATCTCTAACATCTGGCAGCGCTCGAGCAACAATGACACTCATGGCGTAATCCAAATAAGATTTTTCCATTTCATCAACGATGTCAGTGTGTTTTAGTACACCATATTTGGTTTTTTCAGTGGTTCCAAATTTAGCACTAGGATCTTCAACTGATTCCGTCAGTGTTTTCTCTTCTTGATTTTGATTTTCCAACTTATCTGTCATATTATTTAATCTTTTGATATCTTAATTGTTATTTTGTATAGCTTTTTCAATAGCGGGAGCTATTTCTTTTTTTCTTGATAATTTGGCTCCGATATCGATAATTTGATCTAAAGCCTGAGCTTTAAAGGCTGATTCTGCTATTTGTTGCTCAGTCTCACTTAAAAGCAAGATCTTACTATTAGTTTCTAAAATGTCAGAGATAACTACGAAAATTAGGTCAACGACCAACTCTTTTTTAACAATATCCATTGCTTGGAGTAAACAGTCTTTTTTGTCGCTGATAATCTGTTCTTGTTCAACAGTTTCTAATTGATTAATCATCACTTTTTTACCGGCAAAATCAAAAATTTTATAATCATTTTTGACAATATCTTCACAAGACAATTGAGAAACGTCCGATTTAGCTTTAAAAATCTCCAGCGTTAGCGCTTCTAAATTTTCTATTTTGGCTATTTCGGCTAATTCTTTAGCTATTTCAATATCTTTCTCGGTACAAGTGCTAGATTTAAAGCCAACTGTGTCTGACAAAATTGCCGATAACATTAGGCCAGCCAGCGCTTGACTTGGTTTAAATTGATTATTTTTCATTAAATGATAAACAATGGTGCTAGAAGCTCCCCAAGTTTTAAAAGTCATAAAAATGGGTTGATTAAGAGATAAATTCACCTTATGATGATCAACAATTTCGACAATTTGCTCTTCGCTAATTCCTTCAAGACGTTGATTGGCTTCATTATGATCGACTAAAACTATCTGGTCTTCATTTTGAATTTCTTCAGCCTTGATAATTTTAGGTGCGCTCAGGCCAAATTTGTCTAACAAAAAAGCAGTTTCATTGTTAACCGGACCAGCAATAACAGCCTCTGCTTTTTGACGATTAAAACAAGGAGTTTGTTTAAACAATTCGGCTAGAGCCATGGCTGAAACGACTGAATCGGTATCTGGTTTAAGGTGACCAATGACGTAGGTTTTCATAAACTTCCTTTATACATCAAGCTCTGCCATTTTGGCTCGGCTTTGAATGAATTTTTTACGGGGAGCAACTTCGTTGCCCATTAAAGTGTCAAAAGTATTATCTGCTTTTATAGCATCTTCTATATCCATTTTTTTCAGCATTCTAGTTTCTGGATTCATAGTAGTGTTCCAGAGTTGTTCAGGATTCATTTCACCCAAACCTTTATAGCGCTGAGTGCCAATTTTTGCATTGGGATTTTTGGTCAAAATTTCTTTCATTTTTTGTTCTCGTTCTTCTTCGCTATAAACATAAGATTCATCTTTACCATAGGTTATTTTAAACAGAGGTGGCATAGCCACATAAAGAAAACCTTGTTCAACCAATTCTGGCAAATGACGGAAGAAAAAAGTTAGGCCAAGGGTAGTAATGTGCTCGCCATCAACGTCAGCATCGTTCATAAGAATAATGCGATGATATCGTAATTTTTCTTGATCAAAACTTTCACCAATGCCACAACCGAGAGCAATCACTAGGTTTTTTAGTTCGTCACTAGCAACAATTCGATCTAGACGAGCCCGTTCAGTGTTTAGAATTTTACCGCGCAAAGGAAAAATAGCTTGAAAACGGCGGTCGCGACCTTGTTTGGCACTGCCGCCTGCACTATCACCCTCAACAATATAAATTTCACTTTCTTCTGGTTTATTAGATTGGCAATCAGCTAATTTACCGGGCAAAGAAAGACCTTCAAGCAAACCTTTACGAATAACGGCGTCTTTGGCGGCGCGAGCCGCGAGGCGAGCGCGAGCCGAGATCAATACTTTTTCTACAATAATCTTACCTACTTTGGGGTGCTCTTCTAAATAAGTGGCAAAATGTTTTTTAAATACTCGATAAACTGCTGATTGAGCCTCAGCATTATTTAATTTCGCTTTGGTTTGAGACTCAAACTGTAAATCGTTGGAAGGCATTTTGACGAAAACAACAGCGGTTAAACCTTCTCTCAGATCGTCAGCAGTAAAATTTTCTTTTTCTTTGATGAGGCCATTTTTATCAGCATAATCGCGAATAACTCTCCCCAGTGCTAGACGAAAACCTTGAACATGAGTTCCTCCATCTGGAGTATTAATGACGTTAACATAGCTCTCAACGTGTTCTTTATATGAGTCGTTATATTGAATAGCTACTTCAATACCAATTTCCTTTTTAGTTTCTTCATCGGTCCATTGGTCATTGAGGTAAAAAACCTTGTGTAGAGATTTTTTAGACATGTTGATGTGTTCGACCAGGGAACGAATACCACCTTCAAAATAAAAGTGTTGTTCGATGTCAGTTATTCGATCAAAAAGTTGAAAATAAATACCAGCCATTAAATAGGCACGATCCTTAACGATATTGATAATATTTTTGGGGTTATATATAGCTTGTTTAAAAATAATGGGGTCTGCAATAAATTGAACGATGGTGCCACTTTCATACTTGACGAAGTCTCGACTTTGTTGAGGAAATTTAGCGATTAATTCTGTTTCACTAATTTCAGCAACTGGAGCAGCTGGTACGCCGCGCGAATGATATTGGTAGTAATATTTATTATTGCGTTTTACAGCTACTTGCATTAAACAGGACAAAGCATTGACCGCACTGGAACCAATTCCATGCAGACCACCAGAAACTTTATAAGCTTTGCTCTCAAATTTACCGCCAGCGTGTAATTTGGTCATGACTACTTCCATCGCAGAAATACCAGAATCGTGTTTTTCTACTGGAATACCACGACCGTTATCAACAACAGTGATAGCTTGATCAAATAATTCTTTTTCTTCAGCTTTCAGTTTTTTGTTAACTTTGTGTTGTAGAAATAATTCGCGATGTAAGTCTGTGACTGGATCGCGAAACAGTTGAATGGTTTGGCTCAAATCAGGGATAGCCTCATCAACAGCATTGTCTAAAATTTCTTTAACTAAATGGTGTAAACCCTTAGCATCGGTAGAGCCGATATACATTCCGGGCCGTTTACGCACTGGTTCTAGGCCTTCTAGGACCTTAATTTGTGAAGCTTGGTAGTTGTTTACATCTCTCTGACTTGCCATAAGAACTACATTTGTAGCATATTTATTATACAAAAGAAAGATCTAAAAAGCTCACTAGGATTTAAAAAAAGCCGATTTTGGGCGTTTTAAGGGCTTTATTTTTTAAAAATCCAGGTTAGTAAGCCTGGTAAAATGGCAAAAATAGCTCTAAAAATATTTTAAGAAACTAGATCTTTTTTTGATAAAACGCTAAAAAAACAATGTTCTAGAGCTAAACGAACGTTAAGATTGTCTTTTAAGTCTACATAAGCTTGGCTTAAAGATTTTTTTTGTTGATGGTTTAATTGTTTTTGATTCAATAAATTTTTTATCAAGTTTATAGCTACCTCTCGATCTTTGTATTGTTCAATTAATTCTAAAGCTTGGCTTAAGTTTTTTGGAAAGTTGCAAATTTTTTCCTGTCGAGTTTGATTGTTTGTTGTTTGAGAGATGATTTGACAGCTTGAGCAGCGGGAATTAATAGTTGGTAAAAGATGTTCTTCGTTGTTGACTGGCAAGATAATCAAGGTATTTATTGGAGGTTCTTCAATTAATTTTAATAAAGCATTTTGAGCAGCTAAACCCGCACTTTCAAAATTTAACAAAACCAAAACTCTAATTTTTTCTTGATCCCAATTAAGATATTGTGCTTCTTTAGTGATTTGTCTGGCTAGATCTATTTTAAAACTAGCAAGTTCGCTGTTATACCACAAAATATTGGGATTTTGAAAAACTTTATTAGTTTTACTTTTTTGCTCAAGGTGTTTTATAACTAGTTTTTTAATATCTTTTAAATCTAATTGAGATTGATTAACTGAACCTGCAGCATTTCTTAAATTTAAAATTTCAGCTATGTAAAAGTTTGTCATTTTATGGCATTATAAAAGGAGTAAGCGATTATGTTAACTGCCCAAAATAATCAACCAGATGATGTGGGTCAGGGTCAGCCTGTGGCTGAACCGACCGTTTCTCAAGAAACAACAGCAGAACAAGATGCTGAAGCTGTGGTACAAATTGATCCCAATTTACAACAAACAATTGATGGTTTAACACAAGATTTAAATGTAGTTTCTTCTGAGAGTAGTGATCAAGCTCCGTCCAAGACGGATTCTCAAAATGATCAAAAATTAGAATTTAAAGAGCAACAATTAGAATCAGATGCGGTTGAGGTTCCAAAATTGGATCCAGTCAATATTGCTTCTGATCAACTAGATGAAAAACAGGCAGAAGATCAAACTAATATTGGTTTAAGTGAGAATCCTGTCGAATCTCAAGTGCCTCAAACAGATGATTTAAACATTGCAGAACCAATTTTTTCTCAAACGCCTGTGGCAGAAACAAATACTCCGCCAGTTAATACGACTGAAACAGAACAAATTCCTGTTGAGCAAGATACTTTAATCAATAATGCTACTAGTGATCAGTCTTTAAGTGAAACAAGTATGGCTGAGGAAGTTACGAATGAAGCCAACAATAATGGTTCACAAATTTCCGAGCTAACTAATGCAACTACTCCCAGCACAGACAACACGGTGCAAGTGGCAACCCAAGCATCTCCACTCGATCATCAAACAACAAATACTAATGCAGGTGGCTTTAGCTTCTCTGTGACCAATTCTTTTTTTGATGTTTTGGTTAATAATGGAATTATTTCCCCTAAACAAGCTGAAGAGTTAAGACAAGAAAATTTAAGTTCTGGTCGCAGTTATGAAGAATTAGTATTGAGTAAGCAATTAGCAACAGAGTCAGACGTTGTTCAAGCCAAGGCAGAATTTAACAATTTGCCCTATATTAAATTATCAGCAACTGGTGTTGATCCAGAAGCCTTAACCCTTCTTGATGAGGGCATCGCAAAACGTTATCAAGCTTTACCTTTCGGTTTAGATAAAGAAAACAAAAGCTTGCAGGTAGCGATGGTTAATCCTTTGGATTTGGCAACCATTGAATTTTTGAAACAAAAAACGGGCTACAGAATAGATGCTCATTATAGTGAGAGCAGTGAAATTTCTCGAATGATTGATGAGCGTTACTCTCAAAGTTTGTCTAGCGAGGTTACTGAAGCTTTGAAAAGCACTCATCAATATAAAGAAAAAGGCCAAGAAGATGTAGAACTTGACCAACAAGCTGGAGCAATTTTACGAGATGCTCCAATTAGTCGAATTGTAGAAAATATTTTAGATTTTGCCATGAAGTCATCTGCTTCTGACATTCATATTGAGCCTCAGATTAACCGCACTCGTGTTCGTTATCGTATTGATGGTATTTTGGCGGAAAAATTGATTTTACCTCAAAATGTTCACGATGCTGTGGTTTCTCGTATCAAAATTATGGCCAATTTAAAAATTGATGAAAAAAGATTACCACAGGACGGACGCTTCAATTACAAAGCCAATAACGCCGAAGTTGATTTACGTACTTCTACCCTACCAACAGTGCATGGAGAAAAAATAGTGATGCGTCTTTTACAAAAAGATATGGCCGTTCCTTCTTTGGAAGATTTAGGAATGATAGGTTTAGGCTTGCAGAGAGTTAAAGAAGCGATTAAGGTTTCTTACGGCATCATCTTAATAACTGGTCCTACTGGTTCTGGTAAAACTACTACTCTTTATTCAATTTTGAATATTATTAATAAAGTTGGGGTCAACATCATGACACTGGAAGATCCAGTCGAATACCAAATTCCTGGAGTAAGTCAGGTACAAACCAATCCTAAAGCAGGTTTAACTTTTGCTTCAGGACTGCGCTCTTTTTTACGTCAAGATCCAGATGTAATTATGGTTGGAGAAATCCGTGACAATGAAACGGCTGATTTGGCACTGCAAGCTTCTCTAACTGGTCACTTAGTTTTCTCAACCTTGCACACTAATAGTGCTGCCGGTGCTTTGCCTCGTTTATTAGATATGGAAGCAGAACCATTTTTATTAGCATCCTCTATTACCTTGGCTATGGGACAGCGAGTAGTTAGAAAGATTAATCCAAAATATAAAGAAGAATATAAGCCTGAAGCAGTGGTAGTTGAAGATATTAAAAAAGTTTTAGGCACGCATTTTGATCGTTGGTGCAAGGATAATGGTAAAAACCCCAACGAAATTACTCTCTTTCGTCCAAGTAATAAGCGTCCTGGAACTGAACCAGAATACAAAGGCCGAATTGGTATTTTTGAGGTAATGCCTACTTCTCCAGAAATAGCGAGTTTGATTCTTAACAGGAAACCAGCTAGTGAGGTTGAAAAAGTTGCTATTCAACAAGGAATGCTTTTAATGAAGCAGGATGGTTATTTAAAGGTTCTAGACGGCATCACCACCATTGAGGAGGTTTTGCGAGTAGCCGAAGTTACCTAAAACAGACGGCTTGTATAAGGTGTAATTGGGCATATATAATGAAACAAATAAGGAATTTACTGAATGACTATTCAAGAAATATTACAATTTTTAATTGACAACCAAGGCTCTGATGTTCATCTTATTCCTTCTTCTCCACTCTCAATCCGTGTTAATGGAGTTTTGAGTTTTCCTGCTGGTCCTCAGGCCATTACCGCAAATCAAACTCAAACTTGGATTTTTGAATTATTGAATGAAGAACAACAACAACAATTAAAAAAAGATAAAGAAATTGATTTGGCTTATCAGTTTGGCAATGATGCTCGGTTTCGTATTTGTGTCTATCAGCATTTGGGTAATTATGCGGCAGCTTTACGTTTGATCCCCCAAGAAATTAAAAGCATTGATGAATTAGCTTTACCAAAAATTTTTCATCAATTCACTACTTACAATCAGGGTCTGGTCTTGTTTACTGGTCCCACTGGTGAGGGTAAGTCAACCTCACTAGCTGCCATTATTGATGAAATTAATCACAACCAAAGTCAGCATATTATTACCATAGAAGACCCAGTAGAATTTATTTATCGGCCAGATAAGAGTGTTGTTTCTCAACGCGAAATTGGCAAAGATACCCACGAGTGGCATTTAGCTCTCAAAAGTGCTTTGCGCTCTGATCCTGATGTGGTTTTGGTTGGTGAAATGCGTGATTTGGATACGATTGCGGCAACTCTAACTTTGGCAGAAACTGGTCATTTGGTTTTTGCCACTATTCATACTAATACGGCTGGTCAGACGATTGATCGTATCATCGATGTTTTTCCTGCCCATCAACAAGGGCAGATTCGTCAGCAACTAGCTAGTGTTTTGAGAGCAGTGGTGTCTCAACGCTTGGTGCCAAAAATTCATGGTGGTAGGATAGCAGCGATTGAACTATTATTTAACAATGCGGCTATAGCCAACTTAATTCGTGATGCCAAAGTGTTTCAAATAGATAGCGTTATTCAAACGAGTCTCAATGCGGGTATGATGTTGATGGAAAATCACTTATTTGATCTTTATGTTCAAAAGATTATTAGTAAAGAAACCGCTATTCGTAGCGCTTTTCGTCCAACAGACATGCTTCGCTTGTTAGAAAATAACTAAGGCTTATTGTGCCAATTTTTAAATATATAGCCAAAAATAAACGTGGTGAAAACATTAAAGGTAAGGTTGAGGCAGCTTCCAAAATGCAAGCCGTTTCTACTCTCTTTTCTAGGGATTTGTTTGTAATTGATGTAAGTAGCCTTGGTCAGGAGACAGGACTTCTTTCTAAATTTTTTAAGCCAAAAGTTAAGTTTGCTGAATTAGTTAACTTTACTCGACAATTAGCAACAATGATCAATGCGGGCTTACCTTTGGCCAGTGCCCTATCAATCTTGGAAGAAGAGGGTGAAAATGAAATGGCTAAGTTAACCGGTAACTTACTTAAAGATGTGGAAAGTGGTTTGAGTTTTTCAGATGCACTACAAAAATATCCAGATAATTTTTCAAGAATTTATGTGCAATTAGTAAGGGCTGGAGAAGCTGGTGGTGTATTGGATGAGGTTTTAGAACGCCTAGCAATTACTTTAGAAAAAGACAAAGATTTTAAAGCCAAAACCAAAAGCGCCATGATTTATCCAGTAATTATTTTAGTAGCGATGTTAGCAGTGGGAGCAGTAATGATGATTGCTGTAATCCCTAAGTTGACGGAAATGTATGATGACTTTGGTGCTGAATTACCTGGTATGACTAGGACTTTAATGGCTATTTCCGGTTTTATGGTTAAATTTTGGTGGTTAATGTTGTTATTGGGAGTGGCAGCTGGTGCGGTTCTGCGTTCTTACAAAAAGACTAAAAAAGGTGAGTTGGTTATTGATCGTTGGTTATTAAAATTACCTATTTTTGGCAAAATGCGTCAAAAAATTATTTTGACCGACTTTACTCGTACTCTGTCTTTATTATTGGGGGCTGGCGTCTCTTTGTTGGAGTCAATTAGCATAGTAGCTCATGCAATTGACAACGCCGTTTATCGTGAAGAACTAGCAGAAGCAGCTAAGCAAGTAGAAAAAGGCACTTCTCTATCAATGGCGATATCTCGCTATCAGGATTTTCCTCCAATTTTGCATCAAATGATGAGTGTTGGTGAGGAAACTGGAAAACTAGATGAAATTTTAGAGAAATTGGCAGAATATTTTGAAAAAGAAAGTGAATACGCAGTCAAGAATATGACCACTGCTATGGAGCCTCTGATTATGATTGTTTTAGCGGTAGGAGTGGGTTTTATGGTGGTAGCAATCATCATGCCAATTTATAGTTTAACTAGCCAATTTTAAATTGCTACTTGAAAAGCTGTTAAAAAATAAGTTACACTGGATATAAGAAAAGCAAGGATTGCTTGCAATTAGTAGTTATCAAAAGACAAATTATGCAAATTAAATCTTTCTGCCCAAGGTTAAGAAAACAATTAGCTTTTACCATGATTGAGTTATTAATTGTGATTGCCATTTTAGGTATTTTAGCAGTGGCAGTTTTATCAGCAATTAATCCAATCGAGCAGATTAACCGTGGTCGAGATACTGGCCTTAGGTCTGATGCCGAGCAGCTAATTTCAGCCATTGATCGTTATTACGCCATGAAAGGTCTTTATCCTTGGCAAAACAATCCAGTTGATGATGTAGCTGTAGATTGGACAGCGGTAGATCTTGACCTAGCTGACGTTAATGGCTGTCCAGTTTTGTATCGTATTAGTGACAATGTTGATGCTGATTTATGTGGTGATGAAGTTGGTACTCAAGAGCTAAAAATTAGTTTTGTGACTAAGGTTACTGCTGCTAATTATAATAGGCTTAAAATTTATCATAGAGGTGGTAATTCAGATTCAACTTATGTTTGTTTTACTCCAATGTCTAATAGTTTTCAGCAAGAAGCTTTGGAAAGAGTGGAAGACCCAGATTTGTTACCAGTTGATTATCCAGCAGACGCAATTGCCAACACTACCGCTGGCGAGTTAGGCTGCGGAACAGAAGGCAACTGTGTTTGCTTACCATAGTTAATTTAGTTTAAAATTAAAACCCGAGTCCTAGTACTCGGGTTTTTTTGTTATGATGGAGCGATGACTATTATATTTTTTATTTATTATTTTTTATTTGCTTCGCTTCTCTTTTTCTTTGGTGCTGTTTTGGCTAGTTTTTTTAATGTGGTCATTTATCGGACGGCAGCCGAATGCGAATTAATAAAGGATAAAAAAGGAAAAATCTTAAAACTTGTGCCCTTTTGGCGAGGGCGATCGCTCACTGATTGTTGCCAGCACTCCATTAAAGCTTGCGACAATATTCCCCTTGTTTCTTTTTTATTGCTGAAGGGTCGTTGTCGTTATTGCCAAACTAAAATAGCTAAGCAACACTTTTTTAGCGAATTAGTAGCTGGTGCCTATACCCTATTTTTCGCTTATTTGATTTATTTACAGGTCACGACTGGCCAGATATTAAATCCAATTGTTGTGGCGGCTCAGTTTTTATTCTTTTTGCTCTTAATTTTTGTGGTGATTGCTGATTTTCAATATTTAATTATTCCTGATTTTTTTATCATTTTATTAAGTATTTTGGCGATTTTTTTAGTTTGGCCAAAATATTTAAGTGCTTTGATAGCAGTTATTGTTTCTTCAGTTTTTTTTACTCTACTCTATTTTTTAGCTAGCTGGCTTTTTAAGAAAGAAGCAATGGGTTTGGGAGATATTAAACTAATGTTGCCTTTAAGTTTTGTTTTAGGCTGGCCCGCTGTGCTTTTAGCCATTTTCCTCAGCTTTATTGTTGGCGGTTTTTTTGCTACACTTTTATTGCTATTTAAACAAAAGAAAATTGGTCAAAGTCTGCCCTTTGGGCCATTTTTAGTAGTGGGTTTTATACTTAGTTATTTTTGGGCAGAGCCAATTTGGGCTTGGTATTTAGCTCTTTTTTTATGAGAATCATTCGTATTTTTTTCTCAACTTTTATTTTTCTTCTATTGTTTATATTGGTGGGTATTTTTTTGGGTCGTGAAATTTTGTTAACAATGGCTGTGAGTGATTTGAAAAGAGCCACTGTTTTTTTAAGAGAAGAGCGACATTTAGCTAATTGCCAAGATGGCTTTTCTATTTCTCCTGATGCTTGGGGGCAACTGCGTTTTGAAAATGAGCGTGATTATCATTTAGAAACTGTTTGCAGCAGTTTTAGTATAAAACCAGTTTTTCTTGAAGAGCGTCAATTACCTGTTTTTGTTAAAAAAAGTGCTGGGGCCTCTGGATTTATTTTTAATCAAGAAAAAAATCCTAGTCAAATAACCCTTAGCAGCTTTGGTAAAGAAATAACTGTCTATAGTGAAAACAATCAACTGCATTCTGGTAAAGCTCCCGAACTGAGTTATACGGTTGGACCTATTAGCTCTTGTCAGGCGTTTAATTATCATTGTTGCAGAGAAGAAGTAGAGAAAGGTGTGGGAGAAGTACAAAGCATGGCAACTGATTGTCCTAAAAGTTGTTTTAAATCTTGTCTGCCAAGACCATTAGTTTTGTCTTTTAACGCAGCTGGCTTAAGTTTAGCTAACAACAGGATGTTAGTTACTAATTCAGGAAGAAAAAATACTTTTACCTTTGTAGTGAGTGATGGTAAGCAGGAGTTATTTTCTAATCAGGTTATGTCTAATACCAATTTAGGTGGATTGCCTGCTTTAAAAGTTCGTTTGCAAAATTTTATTGGAGTTTTTAGCAAACTAGATTCAAAACAAATACAGCAGGCTAGAATGCCTATTACTACTACTATTTTTTTTGGAGATGGTCAAAGTTACTCTACGCAAGATTTGCAAGGAGCAGTTGATCACATATATACTTGCAGTGAGACAGTGTGTTATTTTGATGCTTGGATTGAAGCTCAGGATGCAAGATTAACGCCATCACTTTTGACCGAACTAAATCGTTTGAGAGTAATAGTAAATAATTAGAGGATTTTATGAATAAACAAAAACAAAAAGCTTTTACCTTGTTAGAGTTACTAGTGGTAATAGCCATCATTGGTATCTTAATTTCTTTGGGTGTAGCTAGTTTCTCCAATGCTCAAAAAAAATCACGTGATTCACGTCGTCGAGAAGATCTAAAGGCGATGCAAAATGGTTTAGAACAACATTATGCTGATTATACTAGTTATTCTAGTTCTTCAGGTGATGATGAACAAGGTTTAACAGGAATTTTATCTGGTTTAAATAGTTCTAGCGAATATTTTCCAGCTGGAGCGCCAATGGATCCCAGAGGCCAGACCCCTTACATATATAGAGCTAGCTGGAATACTAGTTTTTATTGTCTATGTGCTCTCTTAGAAAACCCTGGTACAGGTAATTCTAACTCTAGGACTTGTGGCAGTTTCGTTGCTAATGGAAATTATTTTTGTGTCACTAATTTGCAGTAATTAGAAAATTAGAGAAAATATTTATGAAAAAAAAACAAAGTGCTTTTACTCTCATTGAAGTATTAGTGGTGGCCACTATTTTAGGCGTACTTTTATCTATTGCGGTTGTTTCTTTTTCTAACGCTCAAAAAAAATCACGCGATGCTAGGCGTAAAGCAGATTTAGAAACAGTACGCCAAGGCTTAATTCTTTATCGACAGGATAACGGCAGTTATGGCAATGTAGCTAGTGGCAAAGATGGTTTTAGTGCCTTGGTAAATACCTTGGTTAGTGGTGACTATTTAACCAGCACTGCGATCTTGGATCCTAAGAATGACCTTAGTTATTTTTATAGCAGTGGTTGCTCGGCTGCCGATAGTCCGGACTGTAGCAAAGTAAGGTTGAGTGCTACCCTAGAAGCTGATGGTTCAACTTATGAAATTTTTACGCCATAAATATTCCGCTTATTCTTTGATTGAGCTCTTGGTTTCAATATCAATTGTCTTAATTTTAGTATCAAGTGCGCTGGCAGGTTATATTCGCTATAGCGACAAACAGCGATTAATGGCAGCAGCAGAAAAACTAGAGATTGGTTTAAAAGAAGCACAAAATATGGCAAGAATTGGTTATCTGGGTAGTTGTGATGAATTGGCTGGGGTTAATTTAACAACAAGTTCTTATGGAGCCAATGGCATAGCCTATCAAATCAGCGTGTTGTGTGAGCCGCTTGGCTCAGATTTAATGCCTGTGGTTAATTTAGACGAAGGTTTGCTGCTTGATTCTCCGATTAATGTAACTTTTAGGCCATATGATCATTTAACTAATTCTACAAGCGTTAGATTAGATTCTTCTCGCAGCAATTACTATGCAATTTTTGAGATTGATCAAGGAGGCGGTATCAAAGTGACTTATTATTAAAAACTCATCAATGCAAAATATAAAACAACTTTTTAGATGCAAAAATAAAAAACAAGCTGGCTCAACATTTATTGAGGTACTAGTGGCAATGGTGGTGGTAGCGACGGTACTAACTGCTTTGGGTTCAATGATGGCTTTATCGATGAGAGTGGCAGAAGCCAATGAAATGGAGCAATTGGCCCAACTCAAGGCTCAGCAGGTGCTAGAATTTTTTCGTAAGGAACGCCTAGTCAAAGGTTGGAATACTTTTTTTAGTAGTTTAGATAATGGCGATTATTGTCTTAGTCCACTACCCGACAGTGTTGATAATATTAGTCCTGCCCCCTGCCCTACACCTCTTACAGTACTCAATCATTTTTACTACAAAATTGAAACCAATGTTAGTAAGGATACTGCTGTCGATGAGGAAAGTGTTCAACTAGAAGTAAGTGTTTATCGCTATAGCAAGGGAGGAGCGTTGTTGGGCAATGGAGCTTTTTTTACTCTCAGTCAAGTCTTTAAAAAATATTAAGAATAATTGTCAATTGCGTAAACTAACTCCAGAACTGAAATCTAGTTGACTATGACTAACACTAGGATCGGTAGCATTACTACTAGCTAGAGTAAAACTAATTTCAATATATCTAGCTCCAGAATCTATTTCATAACAAGTAAATTCCAGATCTCTAAGTTGATTATCGCCTGTGCCTGGATTACTGCTTAAAAAATAAGTATTACTACCCGTTACCAGAGTAATTTTATCTTCTGTTTTGCTGAAAATACTGGCTATTTCATCGGCATTAGTAAAAGATAAAGTGGGGCTGGCAGTTCCATCACAAACAGAAGTAATATTTTTGGCATTACGCAGTTCTTCAATCATTTTTTGCATAGCAGCGTTGCCATTTTCTCGAATACTTTGACTGAGCCGAGCTTTACCGGCGGAGACAATAAAACTAATAAATAAACTAGTCATGCCCATCATCACTAAAACAGTGAGACTGGCAGTAACCAATAACTCAATCAGGGTAAAAGCGCTGAGCTGGTGAAACTTTTTGCTAGTCATGGTTTATTATCGTTTAATTTTTTTTGCTGAGAGATTAGTTATCAAAGCTTCGGGGAGCAAGTTCTCGCCAATTGACAACACTGGCTTTGAGTTCGTCTGGCCAACTAATTAAAAGATCTGGTCGATAAATGAAGTTTTCCAAAGCTTGAATGTTATTTAGCGCCTTATATGTTTCCATGGCAGGTGTGCCATCTTCAGCTTGTCGATTAAGTTCGACACCCTCTAAACCGACAAAAGTACCAGCAGCAATTAGTTTACGATCTGGATAGCTAGCAACAGCAGCGTCTTGCTCTTGCCCATTAACAATAATTTTTTGATCACTAAAGTAAACTCCTTCTAAGTGAGCATTGCTGAAATTAACAGCTGGGTTATTGAGAGTAGCTGGATTGAGACTGGTGCCGACATTAGAGCGAATAATAATGTCTTCGGTAGTGAAAAAAGCTAAGAAACCACCAGTATTAGTACTGGTTTTTCTAGCGACACTGATGATTTTAGCGCCACTAGTACCGGTATTATCAATGGTCAGTGAACCATTGACAAAGACAACAACACTTTCCCCATCGTTGACTATAAAATTTTTACTTTGATCAATAGTTAAATTACCATTAACTTCGAAAAAATTTGTTTGGGAACTTGTTAACCAGCCATTATTACGCCAATTAAGCAAATTGGTTTCAGCTGGGGTTAGCTGATGCAAGGTTCCACCAATATTATTTGCCAGTTGTTTAAAGTAGTTATAACTCAATGCTTGAGGGTTAAAGCCTAAGGCGAATCCGTCTGAACTTTGACTACT